>JAIOPP010000092.1 GCA_021413845.1 Planctomycetia bacterium
CATAGACCAGCAACGCGTCGAAACCTACCGGAGGTCGGAGTCTCGTCTCCTCACACGGCTCAACATCGCACTAAGCGAAGAGATATTCAACGCGAAGTATTAGGCCAAAGTAGCAGGCACGTTCCACGTGCCGTCCGCCACGGTTGACTTTAAGCTACGAACAAGGATCGCCCTCAGATATGCATCTGAGGCTATTGAAAGATGCCGAACGTGTTGCGATCGTGCGTCGCGCTCGAACGACGCACGTGGCGGACGGCACGTGGAACGTGCCTGCTACTTTCAATCGTCGTTCACGACCAACCCCGGGAGCTTCGCGCAAAGGCGGGCCACGCCGTCGTCGGTTACTTGCGTCGCTTCGAGATCGAGCGTTTTTAAGTTCGTGAGCCCGGCAAGCACTTGCAGTTGTTCGTCGTCGAGCGTGCAGTGAGAGATCTGCAGACGCCGCAAGCGATCGAGCGTGCCGATTTCCCCTAGTGCCTCGTTCGTCAGCAGGTTTCCTTCGATCGTCAAATAAGACAGGACGGGCAGCAACCGCAGCTGCTCGAAATCTTCCAGCGTCAACTTCGGCGCGCTTCGGAGCGCCGTCGAGCCGGCGTGCGTGCGCAGTTCCGCTTCGTTGAAGACGACGCCGAACGTCGGCCCGCTCAGCGACGGCAACGAACTGACCGTCGCCCCTCGGCCGACCAAATAAGCGACCACGCTATTGCGTCGAAACTCTTCGCGCCACCGGTGCCCATACCAGGCGACCGGAATCGACACGACGACCACGAGCAGCAGCAACGTCCGCAGACGTATTTGGAATCGCGGCATCTCCGTTCCCTTCGCCACTGAGCATCGACGGCGACATGCCCGCGACTCATGGGGCCCATAGGGCAAAGCCTTCAACTCGCCCTAGACTGTACAAACGCTATTGACTCTGTACGTGCGTATATTACAGTTATCGTAGTCGGCAGCCGAGAAAGAGACTATTCGTTCTCTGTTTTTCACGGCTTTTGCTCCTAACGACCCTTTGTTCCTCATCTCGGCCTTTAGCCCGACGTTCGGCCGAATTTGCAAGGATGGATCCGAATCATGGCGAATCTCGAAAGCCTGACCCCGCGACAAAAAGAAGTCTACGAGCTGATCCGCGACAAGATCAAGGCTCGCGGCTACGGGCCGACGGTCCGTGAGATCGGCACGCACTTTAAGATCAGCTCTCCGAACGGCGTGATGTGCCACTTGAAGGCATTAGAGAAGAAGGGGCTCATTACCCGCGAGCCGAATATGTCGCGGGCGATCATGCTTGCCACCGAGACCTTCGACTCGCAGCGGCCGGGCCTTCCCCTCCGAGGGCGCATCGCGGCCGGCATGCTGCACGAAGCGATCGAGCAGAGCGAAACCATCGACTTCGGCGAGTTGTTCGACTCCGACGACATGTTCGTCCTCGAAGTCTCGGGCGACTCGATGATCGAAGACCAGATCGCCGATGGCGATTACGTCGTGATCCGCAAGCAAGAGACGGCGACGAAAGGGCAGATCGTCGTCGCGCTGACCGACGAAAACGAAGCGACTCTCAAACGCTGGTATCCCGAGTCCGACCGAATTCGGCTCGAACCGGCCAACTCGTCGATGAAGCCGATTTACGTGAAGAATGCCCGCGTGCTAGGAATCTGCGTCGGCGTCGTACGCAAGATGTCTTGAGCCAGGACAGCACAAACCGCACCGTCGCTCGCTTGCGATTTCGCAAGCCGTTTCCCCCGCGCACACCAAAAACCTACCCAGCCTGTTCGAGCCCGCCGGCGTTTTGGCTTAGCTTGTTGTAGAGCGTCTTCAAGCTGATGCCGAGTTCTTCCGCCGCTTTCGGTTTGTTTCCCGAGTGCCGACTGAGCGCTTCGTGGATCGCCGCCATTTCGATTTCGCGCAGCGACGGGCCGGCAGCGTTCGTCTTGAAATGCGGACCGGGCACGACGCCCCCGCCCGAGACCATCCCTGCGGTGCTGGCCTGCGTCGTGTTCGGGACAGCAGTCGTGTTCGTAGCTTTCGTCGCCGGGGCGATGCCGAGCGTGGCCGGCGAGCGGTTGAATTTGCCCGGCAGATGTTTCACGCCGATCGGGCCGGAGTCGCACAGGATCGCGGCATGCTCGACGACGTTCGCCAACTCGCGGACGTTGCCCGGCCAGGCATACGCCTGCAACAAGCGCATCGTCTCCGCGTCGATCAACACATCGTTCGATTTCGCCAACGGCCGAAAGCGAGACAATAAGTGCTGAGCCAACATCGGCACGTCTTCCGCATGTTCGCGCAGCGACGGAAGCGTGACCTCGAACGTGTTGATCCGGAACAATAAGTCTTGGCGGAAATCTCCGGCCGCGACCATCTGTTCCAATTGCCGGTGCGTAGCGCAAAGAATACGGACGTCGACGACGAACGAATTGTTGTCACCCACGCGCCGCACTTCGCCGCATTCTAACACGCGCAGCAACTTCGCTTGCATCGACTTCGGCAACTCGCCGATTTCATCGAGAAACAACGTGCCGCCGTCGGCGACTTCGAAGAGCCCGAGCCGGTGGTCGTCGGCCCCGGTGAAGGCCCCTTTGCGATGTCCGAAGAGCTCGCTTTCGATCAAGTTTTCCGGCAGCGCTCCGCAATTGACCGCCACGAACGGCTTCTCCGCCCGCAGGCTTTGTTCGTGAATCGAGCGGGCCACGAGCTCCTTGCCGGTGCCCGTCTCGCCGAGAATCAGCACCGTCGACTCGGTCGGCGCGACGCGCTTCACCATCGACCGGACTTGGTTCATCGACGCGGAATCGCCGATGAGCTGCGTCTTCCCTTCGACGCGTTCGAGTCGGCGCCGCAAGGCGCGAAACTGATTCAGCCATTGGCGGCGCTCCGCGGCTCGCTCCAACATGGCCGAAAGATCCGTCATCTTAAAAGGCTTCGTCATATAGTCGAACGCGCCGAGCCGAACCGCGGCGATCGCGGAATCGAGCGTCGACTTGCCCGTGAGCACGACCGCTTCGACCGTCGGATCGAGTTCCTTGGCCCGCGCGATCACTTGAATGCCGTTCAGGCCCGGCATGTCGAGGTCGAGAATCAAGCAGTCGTAGCTGTTCTTCTCGAGCGCAGCGACTGCCGTCAGGCCGTCGGGACACACCGTGACCTCGTGCCCGAGGCGCGGCAGCTCCAAGCTCATGAGCTGTTGCAAATGGGCTTCGTCGTCGGCGAAGAGCAACTTCATTTTCTTAAGCGGCTTTGTGGCGATGGCTCTGCTCCTTCATGGTTGGTGCGGTCGGCAAGCGCAACCGGAATTGCGAGCCGGTGCCGGGCCCTTCGCTGTGCGCAAGAATAGTTCCTTGATGATCGGCGACGATCCGATAGCTGATCGAGAGCCCGAGACCCGTTCCTTGGCCGCTGCGGCGGCGCGTGAAGAACGGCTCGAACAGATGCGTGCGGACCTCTTCCGTCATGCCGCAACCGTTGTCGGTAAACACGATTTCGACCTCGCCGGGCCGCGTGCCGATCTCGATCTTCACACGGCCGTCGTCGTCGAGGCTATCGAGCGCATTGGTTACGAGATTGAGCACGACTTGCTTGATCTCGCGCCCGTCGACAACCGCATATACAGGTAATCCGGCGGCGAACTCGATCCGTTTCGCGTGGTACTGGCCTACGTGTCGGACCATTTCGACGACGTCTTGAATCAAGGCGCGAATGTCGGTCGTGCTCCGTTGGGAATCGCCGATGCGCGAAAAGTCGAGTAGCTTTTCGGTGATCCCTTTGCAGCGAAAGGCCTCTTTCTCGATCATGCCGAGATAGGTGTCGATGATCTTATGGTCGGGATCGTCGGCGTTGAGCAGCGGCGTGACGCGCTCGTGCAAGCTCTCCGCGCAGACGGCGATCGACGCCAACGGATTGTTGATCTCATGGGCCACGCCGGCGGCGAGGAAACCGACGCTCGCCAACTGCTCGCCGCGGATCACTTGCTGCGTCCGTTCGGCGACCTCTTCGTCGAGCTTGTTGTTGATCTCCAAGAAACGATTAGTCATCGCGTTCAGGTTGCGGGCCAATTCCGACATCTCGTCGTGCGTTTCGAGCCGGATGCGATAAGAGAAATATCCCGTCGCGATGCGACGCGAACCGCTGATCAGTTTCCTAAGCGGCCGGAAAATCCAACGATAGAACAGGTAGATCAACCAAGCGGTGAACAGCACCGTCGTGGCGGATGTGATCCAGGCGAAGAAGATGAGAGTGCGATATTGCACACGCGCGTCCTCGACGGACTCTTCGATGTTTTCATGCAGAAACGTCGGCAAACGCGAGGCGAGCATTTGCAAGCGATCGACCTCGGCGGTCATGCGCAACGCGATGTCGGGATCGAAATGCCAGCGCTCGAGATCGTTTAAGCGCTCGATCTCGGCCATCGTCTTGAGAATGGCGTACGTGCTTTCTTGCTCTTGCCGGCTATCGTTCATCGGCAGGCCGAAGTCGTACGTCAGGCCGTCGTGAATGCGCGCCTGGTATTTTTCGAAGACGTCGCGCGAGGCGGCGACCTTGCGAGTGAGGCCGCGAGCGAGCATCGCGGCTCGTTCGTCGCGCGCTTGAGCGGCAAACGGCTCGGTCTTATTAGGGAGCGTGCTGGCTTCTTTACGCTCGGCATACCAGAGCAACCGCAGTTCGCCAGCCGCTTTGCTGAAATCGTTGGCAAGCGGCAACTCAGGCACGCGGCGATAGAGACTGCGCACGATGCAGCGGTAGGCGTAGAGTCCGTGAATGGCGTTCCACGAGAGGGTGCCGACGACGACGACCAACAGCGCAAGCACGAAATAGAGCTTATTGCGAATCGTCCAGTTGTAGAGCAACGGCGACCTCCTTGTCGCATCGGCCGAACATGCCGTAGCGATTCCACCGCGGCGACTTCCATGTCGCTACGATTTCCAACCCATCACGACCCACGCCGGCAATGCATTCACCGCACGAGTCCGTGGCTTTCGCCGAGGCTCACGCGGGCAGGGCGGGAGTGTAGCAGCGTCGGACGCAGCCGCCAATATGCATCGCGTGCCGATCGCAGTCGCGATCGGCTGCGAGTCGCGTTGCAAGGCCCGATCGATTGTGATACCGTTCGCCCGCCTCGGCCGATGCCGGCAAACAGCATGCGCCGGCATTTTCGAATTACTCGCTTATCACGCGCTTCCTCAGAGCATTATGACCTTCGGAAAATCGACCGCCTCCGCAACCTCCGCTGCGCGAAATGAGAGCGCGAACGTTGAGCTTGCGCGCCAACGGCGCCGCCGGCGAATCGCCTGCCTCATGCCGTTGCTGGTGGTCATGGCGTTTGCGGGCTACGGAGCCTTTTGGCGTTACCATCTCAAGCGCTTTCAAACGGTCTCCGAAGGGGTCTTCTATCGCGTGGCGCAGCCGACGGAAATCGGCATGCGCCATTTGATTCATCATCACGGCATTAAAACCGTGGTGAGCTTGCAACTTTTCGACTTCCGGCTGCACGGCGGATTTCTCGATCCCGGCTCTCCCAACGGCCGTAAGGAAGCGGAATTCACCGAAGCTCTCGGGGCCCATCACGTGCAATGGCCGATGGGAACCGAAAAGAGTTGGCCTTGGCTCTCGCCTTGGCAGTTCGAAGAATTTTTTCGCCTCGTCGACGATCCAACGAACCATCCGATCATCGTGCATTGCATGGGGGGTCGCCATCGAACCGGAACCCTCTCGGCGCTGTATCGCTTAGAGTTCGACGGCTGGACGCCCGAAGATACGCTGCGGGAAATGTATTCCTTCAATTTCGGCGGCGCGATCAATTGCCAAGAACACAACCTCACGACGTACGTCCGCCGCGGACGCCCGAGCGGCGAACAGTGGCAAGCCTTGAGCGCCGCGTTCGGTCCGTCGGCCGGCGAACCCGCCCTAGTCGACTATGCCGATTTAGTTCGTCGCCTCCGGAAGGCCACGCCCGACAGTCGCCTGAAACACGAATTCGGGCGTTATCTAGCAGCCGGACAACCGTTCGCGCCGACACTCGCCGAACGGGTCATCGAATCGCCGCGCGATCCGCATGCCGCCGCCGCGACCGATCTCGCGAAGCGCACGCTCGTCGGACAGGCAGCCACGCCGGAGAAAGTCGACGACGCGGCAGTCGTGTCGTCGACCGCGCTGATCGCCGATTACGGAACGCCGGCCGAGCAGCAATATCTCCTCGAACTGCTTCAGCGCGAGACGCGCACCCCGGCCCCTTCGGCATTCTACGAGTCGCTCGCCCGCGGAGCGACGAATCGCTACACGCCGAACCGGATCGCATTCTTGCGCCCGTTGATCGACGACCAGCGACAACGCATCGGTCCTTCGAGCAAGCGCTATCGCTATTGCGACACCGCGGTGATTCGCTTGGCTGCCATTACCGACTCGCTCGCGACCGGCGGTTGGTCGGAGCAACACGTCGCCGCCGAAGGAAGACAGATCGCGCTGAAATGGTTCGACGAAAACGAGAACCAAAACAAGCTCTCCACCTTGCTGCCGCCGACCGGGCGCAACGTGGTGCAAGTCGGCGAAGGGCCGAAGCAAGAAGACCTTTCCCGCATGCGCCGGTAAAGCAACAGGACCGGCGGCGAGCTTAATCGTCGAGGATCGTCGACTCGGGCTGTTTTTGCGTACGCTGTCGGCGCAGCTCGTTCATCAAGAAATTGAGCGCGTAACAATAGCGGCGCACCGCTCCGGGCAGATCCGCCGACTTCTTCGCAGCGATCGCCGTTTCGCAGGTCCGGTCGTATTGCTGCCAATTGATCTGATATTTCTGCTGCACCGCCGTCTCGCGCAACCGCGTCGTCAGGGCTGAGAGTTTGTCGAGAAACTCTTCGTTTACCGGGCAGACGAGCGACGTATGCGGGCCGCGCCCTAGTTCGCCGCCGCGCCAAGCGCGCACCGAGCGGCCGCTAGTCCCTTTCGCAAACGCAAACAGTCCGAGCAACACGGCGACCGCCGTCGACGCGAGGCCGGGAATCGTTTTTCCGGTGAGCGAAAGCATCGCTCCCAAGAGCGCAGTGACTCCTATCCCGGCCCACACGAAAGGGCTGACCGAGTCGGAACCATCACCGCGAGCCGGCATCTTCGGCGGCACGGCATTCTTCACGCGCGAGAGATCGAGCACCTTCACGACGACGACCGTGATGTTATCCGGCCCGCCGCGCAAGTTGGCTAAGTCGACGAACGTCTGAACCGCTTCTTGCGGCGTGAGGCAGCCGAGCAGCGCGCCGATTTCATCGTCTTCGACTTGCCCGCTCAAGCCGTCGCTACACAGCATGAAGGTATCGCCCGGCACCAGCGGAAACGGTCCTTCGAGATCGATCTGGACGTTGGGATCGTGCCCCAACGAACGCGTGATGTAGTTCTTCGGAATATGGTCGGGCACTTCGGTGCCGGTCGACTTCGCCGCGGCGCGCATCTCCCACACGACGCTATGATCGAACGTGAGTTGCTCCAGCCGGTTGCCGCGCAAGCGATAGACACGGCTATCGCCGACGTGCCCGCACATCGCCCCTTGCGGCAACAGCACGAGCACGCTCGTCGTGGTCCCCATCCCTTTGAAGTCGGGATTATTCGAGCCGCGTTCGAAGATTCGGCGGTTCCCCTCGGCCAGCGCAAACTTCAGCGAGGTGGGGGCCGGCGCGTCGGGCTGCTTGAAATACTCGAGCGGCACGGTGTCGACCGAGATCTTGCTCGCCAGTTCCCCGGCCGCGTGACGGCCCATGCCGTCGGCCACCATGAACAAGTGGCCGCGTCGAAAGAAATCGACTTCGGTTCCGGCCAACATGCAGGCCTTCGAGTCCTGATTATTGGCGCGGCGCAAACCGACGTCCGTCAGTTCCGCATATTCGATGAAGTCTTGCCAATATCCGGCGGGATTTTGCATGTTGCCGTGCGACGAGGAAACAGCCGGAATCTAGGGTAGGTAAAGCTCAAAGTGCGATTTCGATCGTGCCGGCTGGTTCAGTATAGCCAGCAAATAAACTAGTTCCTATATGTGGTACGTGAAACCCCAAGGAAAAGCCTTAGGCCGTCCGCTTCGCCTCGGTCGCTCGAATCGACCTGGAACCGATCGGCCGTCGTCCCTATACTCCCGCCTCATTTCCCCCGCGATCGCCTCCCCGATCGTCACGTCGCTTCCGTTTTTTCGTCCCCCGGGCTCGCGCAGCATGAGCCGTCGTTCAGCATTTCGGCATTCGTCCCATTCGACCTGGGCCCGCGCTTTGTCGTCGGCCACGGCAATTGCGGTGTTCTGCGCCGGCGGTTGCGTGCAACGCCGCATGACGATCCGCACCAACGTGCCGGGCGCTCAGGTCTACGTCGACAACTACGAGATCGGCCGAACTCCGGTTTCGACCGATTTCATCTATTACGGGCAACGAGACGTGCGCCTCGTGAAAGACGGCTACGAGACTCTCAAGGTCAAGCAATCGCTGAACGCTCCCTGGTATCAACTACCGGGCATCGACTTCTTGGTCGAGAACGTGTGGCCGTTCGAGATTCGCGACGAGCGCAATTTCAACTATCAGATGCAGCCGCAATACATGGTGCCGACGGAAACCATTCTGTCGCGCGCCGAAGAACTGCGGCTGACCAATGCGACAACGCTCGCCGCAGCACAGCCGGTTGCCGGTCAGCCGGTTCCAGCGCAACAGGTTCCCGTTCAGGCGATCCCTGGGCAACCGGTTCCTGGACAGCCGTACGTCGCGCAACCTTATGCCGTGCAGCCGGGCTACGGACTTCCGCCCGCTGGAACGACCGCTCCGCAAGCGATGCCGGGCGCCCCGATCACGGCTCCGGCTCCCAGCTATGCACCGGCTCCGGCATACTCGACGCCCCCTGCGTTCGCGCCGCAAGGAACGACGGGCGCTCCGCGGCTTTAAGATCGCGAGCGCGATTCTCAACTTCGCCGCTTAACACAGTCGCTTAGTAGCGCCGCCTAATACTGCACCGGCTCGCCGTACGTCGTCGGGTTAGGGCGCGGCTTCTCGGCCAAGTCTTGCGAGAAGGCCCCGTTGAGGTCATCGGCACTCAGCCGGTAGACGAGAATCGAGCCGTTGACGATATGCACGGGCTCACGGTTCCGAAGATACGCACAGAGCCGGCCGAGACGGAGCAGCTCGAAGTCGGCGGTTACTTTCAATAACTGCGCTCCGTACTTTTCCAGAATCGCCGCGCGGCGCTTCGGGTCGGCTCCACTCCGCTCGAACTCGGCGATATACGGCAAGATCTTGCGATAATTCTGCTCGTAGCTCTCGAGCCACGGCCCGCTGAACGGCGGCAGATATACGGTTTGCAACATCGTAGCGCTGATGCAGTACACGCCGTCGCTCAAGCTGGGCTCGAACGGTTGCCGCAATGTCGACTCCAAGCTTTGCCGGTCGAAGAACCCCGGGAGCAGCGTCACACCATGCTCGGTCAAGGTCTGCATCTTGAGACCGACGGAGCTAGGCGGAGTCGTGCCGAAATACGAAAGATAGATGCGCGGCCCGTTCTCGCCGCCGATGAGCCCTTCCTGATCCAGCCACTCCTTGAGCGCCGGCAAATCCTGTCCCCAATCGAGCGAGCTATCGACGAGGTGCTTGTAGCCGTTCTGCGTTCCGCCCGAGGCGACGTTGAAATACGAAAGATAATTCGGAAACACCGCCACGGTTTCTAGGACGAGAACCCCGAGCATCGCGAAGACCGCCCCATACATAGCGCGCAGGAAACCATCGGGGCAGGAAGGCCAACCCGCCGGCGGCGCGACTTCCACATCCGTCGCAGCAGCTTGCGCGAGCGGAGAATTCCTCTGACCCGCGAAACGCCGCGCACCGGCCGTAATCCATTCACCTGCCAAGCCGCTAAGGATGAAGAGTGGGGCGAAGATCGGCAGGATGTGGCGAATGCCGATGTTGATCCCGCTGAAGATCGAAACACCGCCGTAAACCACAATGAGCACCACCAGCGGCAGCGTGGCATAAGCCCCTTCCCACAGCAACGAACCTGCGCGTCGTTTCTCGACCCGCATCTGATGCAAACGCCGCGCGGCATGCGCGGCGACCCCGAGCAAGAACAAGCCGAAGACCGCGAGCGGAGTCTTATAAAAGAAGGCGAGCGGAAAGAAGCTGCGAAAGCCGAAGATGCCGAACCAGCCGTCGAGATACGAAGCCCGGCCGACCGTCGTGCGCATCGTTTCCGCGAAGCAATAGAGATACCCTTCCGGGAACAAATGATAACTGCGAGCAAAGTTGAGCAGCCCCGTGTACCGCACGGCCTGCTCCGCCACTTGCTCGAACGTGCCGGTGTAAATCTGCTTGAGGTCGTTCGGGTAGTCGCGAAACGTCTGGAATTGAAACCCGAACAAAGCCCAAATGGTCAACCAGACGCCGACGATGTGCGCAAGCATGACGAGCCCGCTCAGGGCGAAGATGCGCAAGCGGGTCGTCACAACACGCGGCTTGCCGAGTTGGACGTCCCAGGGGCGACCATCGGCAATGCGCGCGGCGACCAACACAAGCCCCATCGGAATCAGCAGCAATGCCGAAAACTTCGCGCAAAACGCCAAGCCCCAGACAAGGCTGCTCAGCGCGAGGCGGCCGTAGGTCAGGCGCTGCAACACGCGCCACAGCGTCCCCATCGCCCCGGTGAAGGCGAGGGCGGCGCTCATGTCGAGCGTCGCGAGGGCGCCGTTGGAGAGGGTGACCGGATTCAAAACGTAGAGCAAGAGGGAGACGAAGCCGCCGGCAGTGCCGAAGAGCTTGCGCGACCAACAGAAGACGATCAGCGCCAACGCGGCGCTTAGGAGCGAAGTCATCCAGCGGGTCCAGCGCAGGATCGACGTCCCGTCGTTTCCCATTTCGTACAGCAGTTGGCGCGCGTAGCCCCAGTTGTCGGAATACCACCAAGTAGCCTGATCGGTCGCCGGGGCCGGAACCCCTTGCAGCACCAGCGGCAGGGTCATCCAGCGCTGCTGTGCGATGGCGACTGGAAACATCCGGTAGTCGCCGGTCGCCGCGATGCTATAGGCGTTGGCGATGTGGCTCCCTTCATCGAAGGTGGCGCATTTATTCCAAGCGGCGCCGTTCGCCAAAACGAGATGCAACACAATGAGCCCGGCCACGCCCGACCACAGGGGCCAAGCTTTCGGCGGGAGAATCTGCGCGCGACTGACTTCTTCGGGCATGACTTCTTCGGGCATGACGTTCCTTCGTCGGGTTCGCTAAGACTTCATCCGTGTCGTGCCGCGGCGGCACGGCCGTTTTCTTCGTCGAGGGTGCTTCGCACCGGCCGCTGATCTTACTTCAAGATCGAAGTCACTTGAACAGCGAACAGAGAAAACGGAGCAGGGGAGTTCGCTCGATCGGGGCCCGATTGCCGACCGTTTCGACCGCCATCGCTCCGACGGCGTTGCAAATCAGCCCCATCATCTCGGCCGGCGCTCCCTGCGGCACGCACAACGATGAGACCGCGAGAACGGCATCTCCGGCGCTCAGGCGGTCGTTGAAGTGGCCGGCCAACGCGGGAGCGATCGAGAAGCCTTCGTCTCTGCCCCAGCACAAAACCCCTTGCCGGCCGCGCGTGATCAGGGCCCGCCGGGCCCCGAGCTTCTCGGCCGCTTGTTCGACGATCCGATAGAGATCCTTCTGCCGTTGACGGGCTTCCAGCCGAATTTCCTTCTCGGAGACGCAAATAAAATCGGCGCGAGGGTACTTCGCCACGGTATTGAAGCCGAAGTTTCCGGCATTGGCTTGCGCATGCAGGGCCAAGCACTTCGCTTCGCGCGAGAGGAGCTCGACCGTCCGCTCGTCGAGCATCCCGTGGCCGTAGTCGGAGACGACGACGAGATCGTAGCGCGGCAGGGTGTCGCGCAACATCGAGAAGAGCCGCTCGGAGTTGGCGGCCGCGTCTTGATCTTCCCCCATCCGATACACTTCGAACATCTTCTGAAACGGATAGCTTTCGATGAATCGTTTCTTCACGATCGTCGGCGCGCCGGCCATATAGAGAAACGAAGCCGCGACTTTCGCGTTCAGCTTTTCGCGCACGAACGCTTCGCAACCGTCGTGCTTGCCGAGCATGCTCGCGAGGCCAACCTGATCGGTGAACTCCGCGAGATGATTTGCCACGGCCAGCGCGCCGCCGGCGAACCGCTCGGTCGACAACTCCTTGACCGCGAGGATCGGTTCTTTGCCGCTTTTGCCGAGCGCCTCGCAGTAGTTGTATTCATCGATGATCGACTCGCCGATCACGAGCACCCGGAGCTTCTTCGCCCCTTCGAGGTAGGCCGCCACGTCGTCGAACGTATACTTCGCTTGAAAGCGCTCGACGAACTCCGACGCCTCTTTCGAGATCTGCGGCAGATAGCGATTGATCAGATGCGAAGAGCTGAACGTCACGTCGTCGGTAAACTCGAGCCGACCGCCGATCGAGCGGACGGCCGCTTCTTCTTCGGCGATCGCGCCGGTTAGGTCTTTCGCACGGTCGGTGAACTCCGACCCCTTCACGAATACGTCCGGCTTCACGAGCCGCAGCGTTTCCACGGCGGTCGGCCATTCGTTTAGCGCGACATAGTCGACGCAGTTCAGGCCTGAGAGCATTTCCAAACGCAATTGCTCGTCGAAGGCGGGGCGGAGCGGGCCCTTGTTCACCCAGCGATCGGGCGTGAGCGTGACGATCAGGACGTCGCCGAAACGACGCGCCGCTTCGAAGTGGCGCAAATGCCCGACGTGCAGCAGATCGAACACGCCGTGGCAATGCACGACTTGCTTCCCCTGCGCGCGGAGCGCGGTCGTGAGCTCGGCCAATTCGGCGAGCGTCCGGATCTTCGAGAGGTTCGTCGATTCGGCTACGGACATAACGACTGCCGCGAGAGAGGAATTCGAACCGGAAAGGAATGCCGTCGGCCGGCGATTTCCAATATATCCGCAACCCCTCGAGCGCGAACAGGCATCACGCCGGGCTGCCCGAACGCGCCGGCAAGCCTTCCGTTTCGGCGGCGGCTTCCGCGCGGCTTCGCACATACACCAGCAACCCGAGCAGCAGCAATTGGCAAAGGGTATGCAGATGCCAACTGAGGAGCACGTAGTACAGGTCGCGGCCGAGCAACTCGCGATTCAGCCCGAGCGAGATCAAGAGAAAGAGGCCCAAGCTGAATTTCGCAGCTTTGCACCACGGCGGAGGGACGCGATACGACTCGGCGATGAGCCATACTGCCGGGACGACCCAAGTGAGATGCTGTAGCCACGTCGCCGGAGAATAGAGGGTCATCAAGATCAGGAGCGCCGCGAATTCCGGGAGCCGCGCCGGATCGTAGCCGGCGCGATAGGGCTTGCGCGACCAATAGCCGAACGCCGCCAGCAAGCCGGCCAGCCCCGCTGCGGCAACGAGCTTGGCCGTGCGCGGCGGGAGATCGAGCAAGGGGAAATCGAGCGGGTGGTCGACCTTTAGGATATGCCCGTTGGGATAGGCCGTCAGCAATCGCAACAACGCCGGCTTCAACGATTGATTTTGGATTCGTTGCTCGTTGTCGTCGGGCGGGCCGCTCAGAGCCCGGATCGCCACGAGATTCCATTCCGACTGCGCCGCATACCAAGTGCTCGGGCCCATGTAGGCCGCCGGTAAGGCGATCCAACCAACCGTGGCGATCGTCGAATAGATCGCGGCGCGAAAGCGCATGATGTAGTGCCCGGCGAAGATGATCGCCATCGCCGCGGAAGTAAACAGATCGCTCGTCGTTCTAGAAGCGGTGCCGGGCGACATGCGTTGCAGCGTGCGCAACGCATAGATCAAGCAGGCCAGGCCGGTCAGGCTGCGTAAGACCGAGCCGAGGGGGGCGGGAAAGGGGGCCAGCGGCGCGGCATAGAGGGCCGCGATCGGCATGTAGTTGTAGCACAGCCGATCTTGATAGATCGGCTTGCCCAGCAGCAGATGGATGCCGAACTGACGCTGCACGTCGAAGTCGCCGAACTTGTACGACCGCTTGTACGCAGTGAACGCGACGAGCACCGCGAGCACGATCGCGCCGACGAAGAACAAGCGACGTTGCCCTACCGTCAATTCACGAAGGAACTGCATGACTTTTTCTTGGCGAATCCGATTTTAACGTCGACACGGCGCAACGAAAAAAGCCGGGGCCCACAGTGCAGGCCGCGGCTTTTGCGAGTGGTCAGTCCCGGGCTCGAACCGGGGACACATGGATTTTCAGTCCATTGCTCTACCAACTGAGCTAACTGACCCGAAGTAGACGGGACATAGTAAGTTGCGTCCGAATCGTTGTCAATCGGACCTGCCCGACCGCGTTGACCGCGGCGGACGAAAGTGGTAAAAATGTGGTTTCGCCGCCGAACGTCGCGCGGCCTGGGATGTCTTGAATCGTTAGCCGGAGTGGCGCAACCGTGGGTGGAATCAGCGATCGGAAACAGGAAATCAAGCGACGTCGCAATCAGAAGAAGAAGATGCTCGTCATCAAGCGCAAGTTGAAGAAGGCTTCCGCTTCCGAGAAGGTCGTGCTCGCCGACAAGATCCGCCGCATGACCACCGGTGCCGAGTTTATTCTGGCAAACCTCGGGCTCGATGAGAAGAAGCGCTAAGCTTCGTGCTCTCGGCTTGAATATCGAACAAGAGTCATCGAACACAAGAAGCCTGCCGGTGGAAACCATCGGCAGGCTTTTTTTGCGCGCGAAACCGCAAGCGAAGCACGGTCTCCGGGATAGCTTGAAGTCTTCCGCTTACTTCTTCTTCGCCGGATCCACCACCGCGGTCGACGGCGTTATGGTCACCGTCACCGTGTTCGACGGGTAGACGCACCGGACGTTTTTCGCCGGGCCGGTCGGCTGTGCAACGGGGACTTGCGCGTCGCCGTTGATGAGGAAGCTGTACGTTCCGGGTGCCATCTTCGCGGTATCGATGGAAACCTTCGCCTGCGATTTGTCCGGCGCAATGTTCGTCGTCGGAATCTCCATGCGGGGCGGAAGCTGATAGCCTGCCCCGACGAGTTGAACCGCGTTCTTCATAGTGCCGTGTCGGCGGACGTCGACCGTCAGCTCGATCGGCTTGCCGACCTCGAGCGTGGCGCCGGCAACGGTCGCTTTCAACTCGAACGGCGCACCTTCGCGCACCGCCAGCACGATCGATTGCGTCTGCCGACTGATCGCCGGCGTGTTCACCGTGTCCCAGACGACGACCCCGCCCCGAGCCGCATGTTCGCGCTTCACGCCTTCGACCTCGCTCCGACCGACGATCCGGATGTCGGATTCCGTGAGCTCGGCATCGGCCGCGGCCGTGAGCACGAGCGTTCCCCAATTCACGCCCGGCCCCAGCACGATCGGGTCGGCGGTAACTCCCTTCGGTAGCCCTAGCACTTCGACGTCGATCGGCCCGACGTGACCGTCGAGGCGCCAAGCGAGAATGTCGACCCGAGCCCGTCCGCCTTGAAGCACGAGATGCGAATCGCGATGTACTTCATGCGGCGGCTGGCAAACGAGAGCGAAGTCGGGCACCGGATCGGCGCGGACCACGAGGCGATACGTGTACTGCGGCCCGCCTTGCACGGCGCGGTAAAGATGCTCGAGCCGTAACTTGAACTCGCCGTCTTTCGTAGCCGTAAAGAGTCCGCGAATGTCGCGACCGTTCGTGTAGAAGCGGATCTGGCCGATGTTCTGGTTGTCGTCGGCCAAGGCTTGCACCAAGTCTCCCTTTTCATTGAGAATTTCAAGATCGGGATCGGCTGGCGAGCCGAGGCGTTGCGAGATCACTTCGATCGCGTACTTCTTTCCCTTTTGCGCAGCGAACGCATAGAAGTCGAGATCGTTCGTGAGGAACTGCCCGCTCACGGCGGCCGGCAGCGTCAGACGTTGGGCATGTTCGGCGTCGTCGTTCGGTTCTTGTTCGAGCGTCTCTTCGGCTTCGCTGAACACGACGAGCTTCGGGTTCGAGATACCGGTCGGCCCGGGGGCATGAATCTCGAAGCCCGAGATTTGCGACGCTTGCGGACGAATCAGATCGGCGGTCTTTAAGGCATCGACCTCGGCCGGATCGCGCGGCGCGGCGACTTCGACAACCACCGACTCCAACGGCTTGCCGTTCACTTCGATTCCCGCCGGCTTGCCGCCGGGAAGGCCGCGACCGTAGAGCGTGATCTTCCGCTTCTCGCCCGGCCGGAGGCCGCTCGGAGCGATGAAGTCGAGATACGGAGCCGTGCCGATCGAGAGGCGGTAGTAGTAGTCGCTGCCGCCGGCGTACATGAAGTCGACGAGCTTCAGCGCGTAGTCACCGTCGGCCGGCAGCACGACGTCGATAAACGGATCGCGCATCTGATCACGGATACTTTCGTCTTGGCTCGCCGCCAATTCGCGACCGTCGGGCCCATGCAAAAACAGATAGCCGTCGAACTTCGAGTCGATCCGCCAAGCCGTGCATTCGACGAAAACCCGTTGCCCCTTCTTGCCCGGGAACACGAACCAATCGACATCTTCCGACTTCTGCATCTGGCCGTTGACGACGCTCTCCAAGGGCACGCGCTGCGCTACGGCCGACTCGTCGTTCGGCTCGACTTCGAGCGACTCCGCGCGATCGCCGACGACGAACGTGCGCGGGTTCGACACGCCGAGCTTGCCGACGACGCGGACATCGTAATATCCGGGAGCGACGTCTTTCGCTACGCTGACGCGGAAGCGGCCCTTCTCGTTCTTTTGCGGCTCGAGCTTTTCGCTCTTCAAGCCGGGATGGCTGAAGTAGAGCCGCGACGGTTCATCGAGGCCGTCTCCTTCGACGACCGCTTCGACCGACGTTCCTTGCCTTGCCCCCGGCGGATAGACGGAGCGCAACTTCGGCATCGGCAACTGCGCCGAGGCAATCGCGACGAAAGAAAGACACAACCAGACGGCGACGAAGGGGCGGAGCGACATAGCGATGACGACCGAACTCGAAGGTCGGAACGAAACGGAACGACGACTGACGTAATGCGCCGCGACGACTACATGATTTCGGGAATCGGCTCGCCGTAGTTCAGGATCTCGACCGGCCGATTGGCGTCATTGACGAACGACTTCGAGCGGTCGATGCCGAGCCGCGAGTACATCGTCGCCAGCACATCTTGCGGCGAGACGGGACGCGAGGCGGGGAACTCGGCGCGAGCATCGCTCGAACCGAGGACGAGCCCTTGCTTCAAGCCGCCGCCGGCCATTATGACCGAGAAGACGTTCGACCAATGGTCGCGACCGGCACTCGAGTTGATGCGTGGCGTCCGCCCGAACTCGCCCCAGACGAGAACCATCGTCGTTTCCAATAGGCCGCGGTCGGCGAGGTCTTCGATAAGGGTCGAGAAGCATTGATCGAAGCGCGGCAGCTTATCCTTCAAACCTTCGAAGTTGTTGGCGTGCGTGTCCCAGCCCCCCATGTCGACCGTGGTGAAACGCACACCACGCTCGATCAAGCGGCGGGCGAGCAATGTGCTTTGGCCCCAAGTGTGTCGGCCGTAGCGATCGCGAAGCTTGTCGTCTTCGCGGCTCAAGTCGAACCCTTCGCGCACGGCGCTCGACGTGACCAAGTCGAAGGCTTGCTCGGAGAATTGATCGAGCCCTTTCACCAGGCCCGCGCGATCGATATCGCGGCGAACTGTATCGACTTTCGTCAGCAACGAACGGCGGCTGTCTAAGCGGCGGGCATCGATCTGGCCCGGCAGCTTGAGATCGCGGACGTTGAAGTTGGCCTGCGACGGATCGCCGAGGACCTCGAACGGATTGTAGGCGACGCCGAGATACGCGGCGGCGGAGCTCTTCGGAGCTCGCGGCACGGCGACATAAGCCGGAAAGCCGGGCTTTCTGGCACCCATTTCATGCGCGACGATGCTGCCGTAGCTCGGCACTTCGTTCGAAGGAATGTCGTTCGTCGGCTTGTAGCCGGTAAGGAGCGTATGCGTAGCCGATTCGTGGCCGGAATCAGGATGCGTGACCGAACGGAGCACGCAAAGCTTGTCGCAGATCGTAGCGATGCGCGGCATGTGCTCGCAGACGTCGAGGCCCGGCAGGTTCGAGGCGATCGGGTTGAAGGTGCCGCGAAACTCGGCCGGCGCTTTCGGCTTGAGGTCCCACATGTCGAGATGGCTCGGGCCGCCCCCTTGCCAGAACAGGATCACGTTCATATCGGCCGCCTTGGCCGCGGAGCCGCCGGCTTGCTTCGCCCGGGCCGAGCCGCGCAGCGCATCGGCCAGCGTGAGCCCGCCGAGCGCGAGCGTGCCGGCGCGGAGAACGTCGCGGCGAGAAAAGCCGTCGCAAGTACGATGGCCGCCGGTGCTGATGTTGAGCATGTCGTGATCCTTAAATCTAAAGCGAAGCTTGAGTTTCGAAGCGTAGGGCCGAAGAAGCCGAACTTCACGGCCGGCAAAAATACGTTAGCGGTTGAACATGAATTCTTTGCTGCACAGCAGGGACCAAACGATGTCTTCGAGAGCCGACTTCCGATCCGGCTCGGTCTTGATGTAGTTTTGCGCGGTCGCCATTTCGTCGGCGCGAGGGCTGCGTCCGAACGCCCGCAAATACAACTCGACGATGAACTGGTCGTCGGACTTCTTCGAGGCGACATGCATGCCGACGCGCCCTTTGGAGTCGCCGATTTTGTTTTGCGTTTCCTGCGAGTTCATTAAGTGCAAGAGTTGCGACAAGCTCGGCTCGTAGCTTCGTCCGCATTCGCACGGCGTCTCGCGAATCGAGCGGCCGAAGATTTCGAGGAAATAGCTGTTCGAGCCTTCGTCCGGTAGCCCGATCGCGCGCGTTCCTTGCGGCAAGCCGCCGAAGCGTTCGGGCCGATCGGTGACCTTGCCGACCGCATCGAGCAACACTTCCGCCGGCAAGCGGCGGGCATAGTAACGAGCGTAGTTCTGCCGATCTTTCTCGTTCCACTGGCTCGGCTCGGAGCTCAGCTGATAGGTCCGCGAGTTCATGATCGTGCGAATCAAATGCCGGATATCGTAGTTATGCTCGACGAAGTCGCGCGCCAGCGCGTCCATCAGAGCGGGATTGCTCGGCGGATTGGTCACGCGCATGTCGTCGACCGGATCGACGAGGCCGATCCCCATGAAGTGGCCCCACACGCGGTTGACCATCGCCTTGGCGAAGAACGGATTGTCGCGCTCCGTCATCCAATCGACGAGCTTGCCGCGCGGGTCTTCGCCGCGGACATACTCCGACTCCTCGCCGCCGAGGCCGCGCGGCTTCATCGCCTTGTTCGTCATCGGGTTGCTGACGCCGCCGTCTTTGCGGACGAAGATCGAATCTTCGCCGGAGACTTCTCCCGGCTTCCGCCCGAGCCGACCGAAGTAAGCGGCGAAGCTCCAATAGTCGTCTTGGCTCCAACGCTCGTACGGATGGTGATGGCAATTCGCACAGTTGATGCGCGTGCCGAGGAAGAGTTGCGCCGTGTCGTTGACTTGGTGCGTGATGTTGCGAACTTCGCGATACCAAATCACGGGCGGATTGTCCGACACGTTGCCTTGCGCCGTGAGCACCGAGCGCACCAGCTGATCGTACGGCATATTCTGGGCAAAGGCGTTGCGCAGCCAAGCGGCGAAAGCAAACGTACCGCGCTTCGCTTGGTCGCCGTTGCGACGTTTGTTGCGCAACAACTCGCCCCACTTCTGCGACCAGAACTCGGCATACTCGCCGCGCTCGAAGAGCGCTTCGATGGTACGAGCCCGTTTGTCGGGGGAAGAGTCGGCGAGAAACGCCGCGATCTCGCTCGGCTCCGGCAACGTGCCGATCAGGTCGACATGCGCGCGACGGAGAAACGTCTCGTCGTCGATACCCGGACTCGGAGCGATGCCGAGCAGCTTCCATTTTTCGAGCGTCAGCTTGTCGACAAAGTTTACCGGTTGAAACGCAGCATAGGCATCGGCCGGCAGATCGTTGCCGAACGGCACGGTGACGCGGGCCACGTCGACAAGGCCCATATAGCGGACCATCACGGCCCCTTCGCCGGTCGTGCCGAGCGTGCGAATCGTGCCGCGAACGTCGACGTCGATGATGTCGGGCTGTTGGCTTTTGTATTCGGCTTCGCGCGTCACATCGCGCCGCTTGCCGTCGCTATAGGTGGCGACGACACGGATCTGTTGTTTGCCGTCGGCGGTGAGCTTGCGCGAAGCCGGCTCGACCGCGATCGCTTCGACGCGCGGGTCGTCTTTCTCGCCCCACGGCATCCCTTGCACGATCCAGCGTCGCAATAGCCGGTACTCGGCCGAACCTTCTTCGATCCGCTTGCCGCCGCCGTGCGGAAGCCGGCCGGTCGATTTGAGGAGCAAGAGCGAACGATCGGGAGCGGCCGGCGATAGTCGGCGGCCGCGATCTTGTTTCACGAGCGCTTCGAAATCGTAAGCGGCATCGAAGCCGAACAACGACAGGCGAAAGCCGTTTTGTCCGCTCGCCTTGCCATGGCAGCCGCCGCTATTGCAGCCGTGTTTGCTCAAGATCGGAACGATGTCGTTGTTCATGTTCAGCCGGCGTTCGTCGGCGAGGCCGGCAACCGTAAACGGCACCTGAGCCTCGACTCCCTTCGCGGCGCCGCCGGTCTGCTGCCAATGGACGACGAGCGTGCCGGCACCATCGGCGACCGGCAACACGCGCGCATCGGCGACGAGCACGACGCCGGCCTTGCTCATGACGACCTTGGCTTCGGCGGTCACGTCGCGGAGCGAACCATCGGCCAGTTCGGCCGTGACGATCAGTTGCGCCGAATCGTCTCGATCGACCAATACGACTTCGGCCGGAGCGACGCTCAAGCGAACGACCTGCGCCGCTGAGCCTGCATCCGAGGTCATGCTGCGGGCCGGCACGACCGAAGCCGGAGCGGCAGCGAACACCGATGAAGAAGCCGTGGAAACTCCGACGATGCTAACGAGAATCAACGCTACCGAGACGGAACGCGAACGGATGCAATGGCTCGACGGAGTCGGCATCGGCTTCTCTCGAAGGGCAGGGGGGAGGCAAGGCGGGCAGATCGGGCAGCAGCAATTACTAGCCGGCGGGAACGACACGGCACGGGAAGCCGAGGTCGTCGTATTAGGGTTATCGACACACCAAGCGAGGCTCGCGGCAATCGATTCTCCGAAAGGCAGTATATGCGGGCTGCGTAAATAGTTGCAAGTGCTTTGCCGGATGATGTTTGTGTCGAAAGTGAATTGACTTTGCGCTCCATCTCGGAAGAGGGGGCCTTCAGCGCGGCCTGGAACTTTGCCAATCCATTGAAGGCAAACGGTTTGCGACGACCGATACTATCATTAATCGATCCCGATTCGTAAGATTCAAGCGACGGCGACCCGGGTGGGGCCGAAGGCTGCCGGCTTTCGGGCTACGGACAGTTGCCGATCGTGAGCGAAATTCGAGGGAACAACGGCGGGGCGGGGGAGCTTGCTTGTGGCGTCGATGTTCGTCGTCCGAGGCAACGATCAGGGTTGCCGATTCGAATTGGATGCCGATCAGGTGACGATCGGCCGCGACGTCGGCAACACGATCCAGTTGCACGACACGGAGATTTCGCGCCGCCATGCCGTGATCACGCGGGAAGGGCGGCGCTATAAGCTCGTCGACAACCGCAGTTCCAACGGCACCTTCATCAACGGCAAGCGAGCCACCACGCATGTGCTCGCCGCCGGCGACGAGCTCTTGCTCGGCAGCACGCTCTTGCTGTTTACCGGCGGCGGCGACGAGCCGAGCGAGTTGGCGAAGAAGATCGACGTGATCGCGCGGCATCGTTCCGACGATCGGTCGCGCATCGTGCGGACGATGCCGCAGTCGGAAGGGCGCGACATGTTCGAAACGCCCGACGCTTCGGCCGTGACGAGCCCTTGGCTGGCGAAGGCGCGCGGCAACCTCGACATCATGTATCGCACGACGATGGCGATCCGCCACACGCTCGACATCGATCAACTGCTGCATGCCGTGATGCAATTGATCTTCGAGTGGGTCGAGTGTGATCGGGGCTGCGTGATGCTGCTCGACGCCGACTCGAAGCGCCTCGAGCCGCGCGTGCGGCGGAATCGTAAATCGTCGCAAGACGACGAGCGGATCGTCCTCTCGAAGACGATTCTCGATTACGTCATGGAGAAAAACGAAGGAGTGCTCACGAGCGACGCCTCCGGCGATCAGCGCTGGAATTCGGCCGCGAGCATCCTGCAGGCCGGCATTCGGGAAGCCATTTGCGCCCCGATGCAAGGCCGGCACAGCCTCGTCGGCGTGATTTACATCGACACCTCAATGACGCCGCAACAGGTGATCCAAGGGGGGACCGCAACGAAGTTCAACGAGGAGCATCTCCGGCTACTCGTTGCGATCGCCTACCAGGCGGCGCTCGCCGTCGAAGACACGCGCTACTATTCGGCGATGGTGCAAGCCGAGCGATTGGCGGCCGTCGGGCAGGCCATCGCGACTCTCTCGCATCATGTGAAAAACATTCTGCAAGGGATCCGCAGCGGCAGCTACCTAATCAAAGAAGGAATTTCGAACCACGACGAGCGAATGGTCTCGAAGGGTTGGGAGTTCGTCGAAAAGAACCAAGACCGCATCTCGCACATGGTCATGGACATGCTCACGTTCAGCAAAGAGCGTGAGCCGGAGATGCAGCCGGCCGACTTCAACAAAGTGGTCGGCGAAGTCGTGGAACTGATGGAAGGGCGCGCAAAAGAACGGAACGTGCAGTTGCATTACGAACCGGCCGCGTTCATGCCGAACCTCACGTTCGACGCCGAAGGGCTGCACCGCGCAGTGTTGAACGTCGTCTCGAATGCGATCGACGCGAGCGACCCGCGGCACCGGCCCGACCCCGTGGAAGACATTCACGCGACGCACATCGAGAGCGCCGAACCGGCCGAGCCGACGCCGGGCATCGTCGTCGTGCGCACGGCGTTCGAGCCGGGCGAGTCGCTCGTTTGGGTCAGCGTCGAAGACAACGGCGGGGGCATTCCGCTGGAAGAACAAGAACACATCTTCTCGCTCTTCATCTCCACGAAAGGAAGCCGCGGCACAGGGCTCGGGCTTCCCGTCAGCATGAAGATCATGAAGGAACACGGCGGCCGAATCACACTCGTCAGCCAACCCGGCCAAGGGGCGACCTTCACCCTGGAAATGCCCGCCGTGCTCGTCGACATGACAAGGAACTTAGACGACCCGCCGCTGGGGGAAATGACTAATCACTAATGTCTAATCACTAATGTCTAATCACTAATGTCTAATCACTAATGTCTAATCACTAATGTCTAATCACTAATGTCTAAGAGATCCTGAACTAGGGAAGGCTAAGCAGCCTCGTCGTAGGTCGACCATGCTTCTATGACGAGCTGCGGCGCACGAGCGCACGAATCGTGGCGCGAGCTAGACGCAAAGGCGAACGCAGAATTGCCTTGTGCTCGGTCAATTGTTGTGCCAGGCGAGCCTGCTCTGACTCTGTCGCCGCGAGTTGGTTGTGCAGTTGCTCCACTTCAACCAAGTGAAGTGCCTTGTGTTCGGCAAATTGTTCCGTCAGGCGTGCTTGCTCTTCCTTTAAGCGAATTTGCTCGGACTCGGCCGCCGCGAGTTGGCGGCCCCGTTGCTCCAGTTCGACCAAGAGCGGATCTTGAGGAATCCTGATTTCGGAACACTGCTTTTCGGCTTCGGCACGAAAGGCGAGAAATTCTTCGTAGCGGATCTCTGCCGGTCCTGCATCAGCAGGGGTGTAAGCGGCGAATCGACCGAGAAGCAACGCCAGATCGGCGACCTTAAGCCTTGTCGGAACCAGGTCGTTCAAGCCGAACATATCGTGTTCCATCATCGACACGATTAATGCCCGACCGCGTTCCAGGCGCTCGCTCCACCGCCGACGCTCCAGCGCGGCTCGCAGCATCGGCCCGAGTTGCTCGGCCGAAGTGGCCTCATAGGCAATGTCGCGCCCCATCAGGAACCCATTGCCTAATGTCACCAGCGGTCGGTCATAGACTAAGGCGAGAAACTGGACACCCGACGCGATAGTAACGCACACGTCGGCCGCTTGCACGAGCGTGTGTATGTCAACACGCGAGAAGTTGCGAACGAGTTGTGAACTCGTGTCGGTCGGGAGCGTAAATTGCACCCCAGGATGGGGCTTCGACCAGAAGGACGCCTGCGGAGCGACGGACGCTAGAGCCAGCGCGGTCTGTTGCGCGGCCGACTCCGACGATTTGACCCAAGTACCGAAACGTTCGCCGAGGGCGTGATGATCGAGCGCGCACCCGCTGCCGATGTCTTGCGTCCCCAGATACAGTACGCGAGGCCTCGGATCGTGAGCTAAAAACCGCTGTTCTTCGGTGCTGCTGGAGATGTTGTGCGTCGGATAGCGGCGATCGGAAATGCTTCGATAGTATTCTTCAATGTGGTTCCAAGCTTCCAGGCAGCGACCTTCGAGCGGCGCAGGGCGCGCCAATGCCGGTGAGGTGTTGATGCCGCTGAGCGCAATCTGACCGCTCAATGAAAGGCTTAGCGTGTTGTCCAACGGCCCGCGCTCCATCATATAGGCGGGCACCTGCTGCCGTTGGGCGAGACGCACCATGAGGCGCGAAAACGGTAAAGTGCTGCCCCAGCCCAGGACGACCGAGGGCTGCATGATTGCAAACGCTTTTTTCCAAAATGCAATCGCACAGAGTACCAAGTACTCGGCTTCCGCTTCAGGCAGCGACATCCCCCAGGCGCGATCGATGGCGACCATTTCCGAGCAGAGGGCGGCTTCCGGAGTAGGTCGTCGACTAGCGCAGTGCTCGGCAAGCAAGCGTCCTTGTTCAACCAGCAAGAAGGGACAGCCGATGTGTCTGAAACCCGGGTAGGGTTGGTAGTCGCCGATCGGTCTGAAGACGATCAACTCCATTCCAACTTCGCGCAGCATGAGGCCTACTGCGGACAGCGCATCCCAGAGTGGATCTCCGGGGCCCAAGGCGCAACAAGCCCAAGCGATGGCGCGGGATGCTCGGCCGCCACCGCTTTCGGATGCGGAAGTCATGCCAGGCGCCGTCTGTCGACGACACCGGAAGCCAGAAGCGCTTCGGCCATGCGAAAGTCGTCTTCGTCGTCGATGTCGTGGCATTCGATGCCCGACATGTGAAAGAACGACAAAGGGGGCGAGTACAAGCAATATCCGTGCTGCTCGTATTTCGAAATGACTTGCTCGCGTGCCGTAATGAAGATGATGAAATTAATGAACTCGAACGGCTTGAGATCTTGGGTGCGCGGCGACTTGCCTTCCGCCGCGAAATTCAACGGCGCGCGATCGAACACCAGATGCCGCCGCATCGCGGTCGTGGAGAAGAGCGTCCCGTGCGGATTGCTGCGATAGGCGCGCACCGCCTGATCGATGGTTTCAGCCCGCAGAAACGGGGCGGTCGGATTGATTACGACGATGGTTTCGCAGTCCACGGCCTTGGCGAAGTCGTACAAAATTTCGTCGGTCGAAGTGGAGTCGATCGCGAGAGCCGGGTCGCGCCGATAAACACGCACGCCCGTGGGCGCAACTGCGGCTGCGATATCTCGACTCTCGGTATTCACGTACACCTGATCGAGCGTGGCGGCTTGCAGCGCGGTGTGAGCGACGTAGGTCACTAAGGGCCGGCCGGCGAGCAAGCGAAGATTCTTGGCCGCGACGCGAACGCTTCCTAATCGCGCGGGAATGTAAGCGACGACTTTCGACGATTGTGGAAGCGAATGATGCATGCCGATCCGTTCTCAGAGTTGCTTATCACTGCAGATGCTTTAGAGAGATTTGCCGTCGTGTGTGCGGTCGACATATAACATAATCCAGAGTCGAAATGCAATATAGAAAAGCGATGCCTCGTCGGAGCAAAAAGAAGCACGACAAATTGTCGCACCGGATTAAAAACATCAAGGATAGTTACACACTTCCTTTCGGCTTAAGAGCTGCGTGATAGGCAGATTTTTTTAGTGTTTTCGAACGCCCTATCCGACTTCTTACGGGAAGCCTTCACTTACCACCAAAAAGATGGGGGAGCATGAACGAGATCGTATTGCTGCGCCGGGCGAGTCGCTGGTCTGCGTGAGTGTCGAAGACAACGGCGGGGGCATTCCGCTGGAAGAACAAGAACACATCTTCTCGCTCTTCATCTCCACGAAAGGAAGCCGCGGCACGGGGCTCGGACTGCTCGTAAGCAGGAAGAGCGTGAAGGAAGATCGACCGGCCCGACGCATCGTGCTGTCATGCGTCGCTAAGCGACGCGCCGGTCTTCGTCGCGTTTCCATTCCGGGGATTGAAATGCCCGGCTAACGCCAGCCGGTCGCGATGCGACCGAAGAACGGGGCGATCGAAGACTATGCGACTTTAGTATGCCGAAGCGAGTCGCGGAGCGACGATCCGCTGGTAGCCGTGGATTTCAATCCACGGCAGAGATGACGCAACGAGGATCGTTTGCGTCGCATTAGCAACGCCCGACTATTTCTTTCTTCCCGCCGACCACTGATCACCGGCCACCGACCACTTCCTCCGCTACCCTCTCTTCCCCGGCACGAACGGGTTCGTTCGCTTCTCTTCTCCCGTCGTCGTGGCGGGGCCATGGCCGGGCAACACTACCGTGTCGTCGGGGAGCGTGTAGAGCTTCTTGTGGATGCCCGCTGCGAGGAGCGGCATGCTGCCGCCGGGGAAGTCGGTTCGGCCGACGCTCCCTTGGAACAAGATGTCGCCGCCGAAGACGATCTTCCGCTTCGGGCCGCTCCAGATGAAGACGATGTGGCCCGACGAGTGGCCGGGAATTCGGGCCGTCTCCCAAGTCATGCCGGCCGCGGAGTAGGGTTGCGCTTCGTCGAGCAATACATCGGCCGGCGGCGTCGTGATCGGAATGCCGTACTTCGCCGAGAGGTTCGCGACAGGATCGATCAGCTTATTCGCTTCGTCCCAGCCGATCACGATCGGGCAATCCGGCCACTCGGCTTTCATCGCGGGAATGCCGGCGATGTGGTCCGCGTGGCCATGCGTGATGAGCAGCGCTGCCGGCACCAGCTTTCGCTGACGAACGTAATCGACGATCAGGTCGGGCTCCATGCCGGGATCGACGATTACGCAATCGCTTCGTCCGGCGAGATGCGCAACGTAGGTATTTTCAGCAAACGGTTGCGACTCGACGCATTCGATCGTAGGTTCGTCCGGCGTCAAAGCTGGTCTCCGCACAAGTCCGCATTTTAGGTAGAGTACGCCCGAAGTTTCACTTCGCCGACGCCTGCCGCGCGTGCCTCGGATTGTAAGAGTTTCCGTTCGGCAGAGCGAGCCGGAGCGAGGAATCGCGGAGCATAAAAACTTTTGAGGCTGGAAAACACGGACTTTCACGATGCCGGCAGGCCACCGCAAGCACCGGCTCGGCACCACGATTGCAACAAGCTTGGTACGCACGAACATTTCGCATTCAGCTAGAGACCGGTTCGCCGAACTCCTCTCACACAGACATGGAAGGTCGAAACGATGAAGCGCACGCAGCCATTTTTTGCTTCATACCTTTTCAATTCATACCGTCCCGCATCGCTCGTCGCTTGGCCGCTGGCCGTGGCCGGGCTCTTCGGCAGCGAGCTGCCGCCGGCGCAAGCGCAGCAAACGCTGCTTGAATACTCGCAACCGACGGCTCCGCAAGCCGGCCGGTATGCCACGCAACAATACGCGGTTCCCGCTACGAACAACGGTGCGCCGATGGCAGGTGCCCCCATGACCGGCGCCGCTCCGGTTGTGGGAAGCGGCAATCCGTTCGTCCGCTCCGGCCCGCCGCGCGCGAGCTTGCTCGCTGCGCCGACCTCGGCTTCGAACGCCGCCGTGCCGGCTTCGCGTTACCCGGCAAATCCCTATGTCGTCGCGGCACAGCCTACGACTGCACAGCCTACTGCGACTCAGGCACCAACCGAGCTGCCGACCCGTCCGCGCTACGACGAACAAGTACGACCTGCCACGTACGAGATGCCTGCGACGACGCCGATGACGCCGGTTGCCCCTGCGACCCCGATCGCGACGGTCGGCGGCCCGGCGTTGGCCGTGGCTCCGAACGACACACGCTATTCGCAATCGCCACTGCCGCAATCGCCACAATCGCAAGCCTATCCGCAGAGTTCGCCCTATTCGCAGTCGCAGCAATTCGGCTCGACGCAGGCTAGCGCCGCGGGCGGTTCGGCGACCATTCAAACGGCTGCGACCCTGCCGGTGCCGCCGCTGGCCGGGCAACCTCCGCATCAACTGAGCGGCCTCGCGATTCTGCGCCAAAAGCCGCTCGATGAGAATGCGGCTCGGATGCAGCATCCCCTCACGCCGCTCGTGGCTTGGCTGGAAGACGACCTGCGGCAGATGGATACCTTGCGCGATTACAGCTGCACGTTTAAGAAGCGTGAGTTCGTCGACGGCAAGCTGCAAGATCAGCAGTCGATGTTCGTGAAGATGCGCATGCAGCCGTATAGCGTTTATTTCTACTTCCTCGATCCGGCCGTGCAAGGGCAGGAAGCCCTCTACGTCGCCGGCCGAAACAACGGCAACCTGCTGGCCCATCCGATCGGCATCAAGAAAGCGCTCGTCGGCACCCTCTCGCTCGCTCCCAACGATCCGCAAGCGATGGACGGCAACCGTTACCCGATCACCGATTTCGGTATTCGTCGCTTGGCGGAACGCTTTCTCGAACGCTCGCGCTACGAGATGCAGTTCGGCGAGTGCGATGTGAAGGTGATCGAAAACGCAAGGGTCAACGATCGCGTTTGCACCTGCGTGCAAATCGTGCATCCGGTGAAGCGGAGCGAATTCCGCTACCACATGGCTCGGCTCTACATCGACAACGAATTGAACTTGCCGATTCGCTGCGAAGGGTACGACTGGGCGGATCGCGCCGGCGGCGAGCCGCAATTGATCGAGGAATACACCTACTCGAATCTCAAGCTCAACGTCGGCCTCACCGACGCCGACTTCGATCCGGCGAATCCGCAATACGGATTCAAATAGGCCGGCAATGAACCGTGCGAGTATGATGAAGATCGTTTGGCGCACGCTGCGCACGGCGCTCATCGTTTATCTCGGGCTCATCCTCGTGTTGTTGCTGCTGGAAAACTACCTGATCTATCGGCCGAGCCGTTTCGACCGCGGCGGCTGGAACCCGCCGACGCCGAACAGCGAGCACGTCGCGTTCACCTCGGCCGACGGCACCGAGCTGACCGGCTGGTACATGCCGCATCCGAAGCCGCGCGGCGTCGTGCTGTTCGCCTGCGGCAACGGCGGCAACATGTCGTATTGGGCCGACACGTTCCATACGCTGCACGATGAGTTGCAGCTCACGGTGCTCGGCTTCGACTATCGGGGCTACGGCCGGAGCGCGGGATCGCCGAGCGAAGCCGGAGTGCTGGCCGATGCCCGAGCAGCCCGCGCGTGGCTCGCCGCGCGCGAAGGGATCGCAGCGGACCGAGTCATCTTGATGGGGCGCTCGCTCGGCGGAGGCGTGGCGACCGACTTAGCGCAAGACGGCTGCCGCGCGCTCATCATCGAGAGCAGTTTCACCTCGCTGCCGGATGTCGCCGCGCGGATCTACCCGTTCTTACCGGTTCGCTGGGTGATGCGCTCGCGCTACGATTCGCTGAGCAAAATCCGCAACTACCGCGGCCCCCTCTTCATCAGCCACGGCAACGCCGACGGCCTCGTGCCGTTCGAGATGGGGCGGCAACTCTACGACACCGCTCCCGGCACGCTCAAACGGTTCTTCACCGTCGAACGAGGCGACCACAACGACCCGCAACCGGCCGCATACTATCGCGAACTAAGCCGGTTTATCGAAGAGTTGCCGTAACGCAGCAACGCTTTTCTCTTTAATCGCTCCGTTCAATAGCCGGGCATGCATATGCCCGGCAGCTCCGTTTGAGCAGCGAATTTGCTCCTTACTGCGGCAACACCAACTGCGTCCCCGGGCGAAGGTTCTCTAAGTTGTCGCCGAGCGTTTGCCGGTTGAGTTCGTAGAGTTCGGTCCAGCGGCCGGCCTTGCCGAGTTGTCGCCGGGCGATGTCGAACAGCGTATCTCCCTCGCGCACGGTGTAGGTCGCGGCCGGAGCGGCGGCAGCGCGGCCGCCGGCGAGGGCGTTGTCGGTCGGTCGGCCATCGGCGGCGACTGCGCCGCTGACCAACTCCGGATAACGCTGCTTGAGCACTTCGGCCGGCGGCACGTCGAGCACGCTGCCGGCGCGGACGTCTTCAGCATGGGGATAACGGTCGCTGTTGTAGGCGAAGAGGGCGCGATAGTAGCTGCCGTCGCCGTAGACCTTGCGGCTGATGTTCCAAAAGTTATCGTCGGGCGTCACCACATACGGCGTGTTCTTCACGGCCGGCAAAGCGCTAGCCGATGACACTGTGCCGGTTGATGACACAGCGCCGGCCGACGGCAGAGGGTTAGCCGACAACACGGCGCTCGCCGACGGAGCAGCCGCAGCCACCGGAAGCGTCGCCGCCGTCGGAGCGATCGTGCCGTTGCCGGTCGATGGTTCCGAGGCCGAAGCGCGCAGCGCGTTGGTGTTGGCGAATTGCGAGCCCGCCGGCGGCAGAGCGCCGAGCGCGGCGACTCCCGGTGCGCGGCCGTAACCGGAGTTCGCGGTTGCCGCGAGGGGCTGCGAAGCGGTCGCGGAAGCATCGAACGGACGAGGTTCGCGCAAGACGTTCGTCGCGGCGGCGGACGTCGGCACGATGGCGTTGGCTGTCGGATTGGTGACTGGGTTGGCGACTTGGCTGGTCGCCGGGGCCGACGCGATGTTCGGAGCGGCATAGCGGCTATCGGTCGTCGGCATCGTCGGTGTTGCCGGAGCGGCTTCCTCCGGACGACCGGCGCGCAAGGGGTTGTCCGTCGCGCCGCCGACGGGGGCGGAACTCGCGGCCGAACCGGCATACGCTGCCGCAGGGGGCGCGTAGCCCGGCTTCGCGGTATACGGCGACGACGCCGGAGCCACCGGAGGGGACAACGTCGCCGAGGCGGTCGGCGTGGAATTGGCAAAGCTCGGCGGTGCGGCCGGCGTTGTCGAAGGGGTTCCATAGCGGGAGGGATTGGCTCCCATGCCGTAAGGAGACGGTGCCCCGGTTGCCGCTGTGGTTGTCGCCGGATTCATGGCTGCCGGATTCACTGTTGCCGAGTTCATTCCGGCAACGGCCGGCGGCGGCTGCGTCGGCGACGAAGCCGGAGCACCCGGGGTGCCGTAGCGCGAGCCGGTCCCGTAGCCGGGGTTGCCCCCGGGCGCGCCGTTGCCGTAGCGCGCATCGGCGACACCGGCCGACGGAGCGCCGGCTTTCGGCAGCGGCGGCAAATAACTCCCCGACTTCGGCGGCGTTGCGGTTTCAGGGCCGGTCTTCGAGGCCGTGGCGAAGCTCGGTGCGGCCGGCGTCGATGGTGCCGGCGCGACAGGCAGCTTCGCTTCCGCGATGATCGCCGCGTCGTCGGTGCGGGTCGCGAACGGCGGGGCCGAGGTGGTCGGAGGGCCGACGTTGATGTCGATCTGCTCGGCCTTATTGGCTTCGAGCAACCGCATCGTCAGCACGCCGCAAAACGAGACCCCGAGAATTCCCACGAACGTCAGACCGAGCTTTTTTTCCGCATTCATCACTGCTCCTCCTTGAGCGAGGGTTCGGCATCCTTGCCGGACCGTGTTTCCGTCGTCGAATTATTTCGAGTTCCAAGCCGATGTTTTTTTGAAGCGATCTCTTCCACGCCAAGCGTATTTCAAAATCAAAGCACTCCCGACGAACGTGCTGCGACGCGCAACTTCGCGCTCCGCGAGCGCGGGTTCGCCGCCAACTCCGCTTCGCTTGCCTCGATCGGTTTCCGCGTGACGATCTCCCACCGGGGGTCGTTGCGAAAGGCGTGCTTTACCAAGCGATCTTCGAGCGAATGAAACGTAATGATCGCCACGCGTCCGCCCGGCGCGAGGCAGCGCGGAGCGTCGTGGAGAAATTGTTCAAGAGCGCCGAGTTCGTCGTTCACCGCGATGCGCAAAGCTTGAAAAGTGCGCGTGGCGGGATGAATCCGTTCCGAATCGGCCGTGCGCGGCACGCAGCGACGCACTAGTTCCGCGAGCTCGCCGGCCGTCGCGATGGGTTGCGTTCGGCGTCGTTCGACGATCCCCTTCGCGATGCGTCGGCTGAAGCGTTCTTCGCCGAGGCGATAAATCAGGTCGGCCAGCTCTTCCTCTTCCTTCTTCGCCAGCAACTCGCTCGCGGGGACCCCTTCGGTCGTGTCGAAGCGGAGATCCAAAGGGCCCTCGGCGTTGAAGCTAAAGCCCCGTTCGGCATCAGCCAATTGATCGCTCGACAGGCCGATGTCGATCAGGATGCCGTCGACCTGCTTGCGCTCGATGTCTTCAAGCACCAAGGCGATGTCGCGGTAGTCGGCCCAGAGGGGCGTTATCGGGAGGTCGGCCAGCGCGCGCTGCGCCGCTTCGACTGCGGCCCGATCGCGATCGAGCGCGAAGACATGGCCGCCGGGAGCGACGAGCTCGGCCAAGCGCCGGGCATGGCCGCCGCCGCCGAGAGTGCCGTCGATCAAGGTCTGGCCGGGCTGCGGAGCAAGCCCTTGCAAGACTTCGTCGACCAGCACCGGCACGTGCTTCGTTTCGCTCTGACTCATGAAACTTCCGCAACGAACGATCGGGAAGGAAGCGCGCGCAACCTCGGCTTCAAACGGGGCGGGAGTGTAGCAGGAGGTCCGGAAAAAGAAGAGCCCACCTAGGCCACGTCCTTGTGGCCTGGTGGGGCTTGGGTCATATCGGAATGACCGCTTCTTGTCGCATGCGGCGCTTCATGCAACCGTTGCACTGCGGAAACAGGGAAAGATCGGTGGCCTTGACCTTCCCCCACTCCGCCGTGCTGCGATCTCGGACGGACTCTGCTTCAAAAACCCAGCGTGATCTCGGTTCATCCCCATTTTGCCCCCGTTCCATCGAGGCGGCACTAGCGGAAATCAGTCGTTGCTCGAAAAAGCCTGCTCGGCAATTTGGTCATACTGCGCAGCCTGGGACAAAAGGTAAGCATCCCACTTCACCTTGTCCCAGATTTCGAGGTGGTCCTGCACCCCTACGACTACCACTTCTTTGCCGAGGGTCGCCAGTTGGGCGAGGCTCGGCGGAATACGAAAACGTCCTTGTTCGTCGAGTTCGAGCCGTTCGGCTCGGGCATAAAACAGTCGGTTGAAAGCTCGCACGTCTTGCCGGGTCGGCGAAGCGTCTGCGAGACGACGGGCCAATGCCGTAAGAGATTCCTCCGTGTACAAGGCCAGTGAGCTATCGGTCCCTGGAGTGAGGAACAGGGGAGGAGTCGCGCTTCCTTGCGGACCGGCCTGTTCCAGTGCTTCGCGGAGACGTTTCGGCAAGGCGATCCGCTGCTTGTCGTCGACGGCTCGCACAAAGGTGCCGGTCAACAACATGAATCACCACCGATCCCCACTGAACACCACTTCGCCCCAAACATAACGGTTGCGACAGAACCGTCAAGCAAGGTTTTGCGCAAGTCCTTGGTCTCGGCCTGCGGCTCGGCCGTAGGCTATTTTGCCGCCGCGAGTTACGACGAATTAAATATAGTTTTCGCAACGCGGAAGCAGGCATCGGAAGCATGTTCAGACGTGCAATTCGGTCCGGACCACAGCAGGGGTTACGCCCGCATAGCGAACTGCGGTACAGTGCCGTTCGAGAGGCGTGTTTTCTTCCGAAATACGCTCTCAAGCTCCTCCGTTGCCGGACGATCGATGTCTGAAATCGACGAATACGATTACAAGCTTCCGCCCGAGCTCATCGCGCAAGACCCGTTGGCCGTGCGCAGCGATGCGCGGCTGATGCTCGTCGATCGGAAGACACAGAAGATCGAACATCTGCATGTGCGCGATCTGCCGAGCTTGCTCGTGCGGGGCGATTGCCTCGTGATCAACGATACGAAAGTGATCCCCGCGCGGCTCATCGGACGGCGCGTAAAGACCGGCGGCAAATGGGAAGGGTTGTTTCTTTCGACCACCGAAGACGGCTTTTGGCGGATCCTCTGCAAGACGCGCGGCAAGCAAGAGCCGGGCGAGCCGATCGAGCTGCTCAATCGCCGCGCGAAGGAAGACATTCAGCTCCGGCTCATCGAGAAGCAAGACGGCGGCATCTGGCTCGTCTATCCGGAAATCGAAACCGAAGAGAGCGTGTGGGATACGCTGGCCCGAGTGGGGCGCGTGCCGCTGCCGCATTACATTCGGGGCGGCGAAATGACGGAAGAAGACCGGACGCGCTACCAAACGATCTACGCGCGCGAGCCGGGCTCGGCAGCCGCGCCGACGGCAGGCCTGCACTTCACCGACGAGCTGATGCGGAAGCTGATCGACCGGGGTGTGACGCCGGTGCGCGTGACGCTGCATGTCGGCCTCGATACGTTTCGGCCGATCAAAGTCGAAACGCTCGCCGAGCATGTGATGCACACCGAATGGTGCCATGTCGACGAAGCGGCCGCCGAGCGCATCAACGCGCTGCGCGGCAAAGGAGGCCGCTGCATCGCCGTCGGCACCACGGCCGCGCGGACCTTAGAAACCGCCGCCCGTAGCGGGGAAGTCGCACCGTTCGACGGCCCGACCGATATTTTTATTCGGCCCGGCTTCGCAATCCACGCCGTCGATGGCTTGATGACGAATTTCCATCTCCCGCGCTCGACGCTGCTGGTGCTGGTGCGCACCTTCGGCGGCGACGCACTCCTGCGCCGCGCGTATGAAGCAGCGATCGCGGAGAAGTACCGCTTTTATAGCTACGGCGATGCGATGCTGATCGTGTAAAGAGAATCGCAAGCGAATGGCGACGTCGACGACCGGGGGCTAACGCCCTGCGGCTAATCGGTCGCACGCATTAGCCGGTACGCGTTAGCGTCCGGTTTCCGGCGCACGATATTCATGCGTCGCTACGCGACGCGCCGGTTTCGTCGCGTTTGCATTCCGGGCATTGAAATGCCCGGCTACCGTCGGCCGGTCGCGATGCGACCGAAGAACGAGGCGATCGAAGACTGTGCGACTGTGGTGAGTCGAAGCGAGTCGCGGAGCGACGATTCGCTGGTAGCCGTGGATTTCAATCCACGGTATCGAGTTGCAGCGAAAGTTAAAGTGCGTCGCGTTAGCGACGCTTGAATCGCTAACACATCGATGGCGTCGCGATCTTGCCTTGCGCTGCCGGGATGCTTGTGGTTACGGCACGTGGAACGTGCCTACTACTTTAAAGCCTTCTACTTTAAAACAGCTCGCTGATCGGCTTGCCTTCTTCGATGATGTAGGTCGGGCGGCCGCGGAAGTCGGGGAAGGAGATGCCTGGGTCGACGCCGAGGTGCTGGAAGATCGTGGCATGCAGATCGCCCGGGCGGAGCGGGTGGTCTTTCGGGCGTTCGCCGCGAGCATCGGTGGTGCCGATGAGCCGGCCCCCTTTTACGCCGCCGCCGGCGATCATGACCGACAGCGCGTTGCCCCAATGGTCGCGGCCCGGCGTTCCTTGGCTGCGCGGAGGGCCGCCGTTGCCGCCGTCGTTCATCTTCGGTGTTCGGCCGAATTCGCCGCACATCAGCACCATCGTGCTGTCCATGAGGCCGCGGTCGGTGAGGTCGTCGAGCAGGGCGGCGACCATTTGGTCGACCTGCGGCAAGTAGCGATGGTAGCCGGCTTGCAGGTCCCAGTGATGGTCCCAGCCGCCGCAATGGATCGAGACGAACGTCGTGCCGGCTTCGACTAAGCGGCGGGCGAGCAACGTGCTTTGGCCCCACGAATGCCGGCCGTAGGTGTCGCGCAGCTTGTCGTCTTCCTTCGCGATATCGAAGGCGTCGATGGCCCGCGCACCGGTGACGAGCTCGTAGGCTTGCACTTGAAACTTGTCGGCCGATTGCAGTATGCCGCCGCCGTCGATCTTGCGGCGCAGCTTATCGAACGAATCCAACAGCGTGCGCCGTTCTTGCAGCCGGGCCATGTCGAGCGCCGGCAGCTTATCGAGGTTCTGCACCGCGAACTTCTTTGCGTTCGGATCGCCGCCGGTTTCGAACGGATCGTATTCTTTGCCGAGATAGCTGCCGCCGAAATAGCCCGGACGGATCCCGATGCTCATGCCGTACGGTACGCCGATATGCGCGGGCATGCCGGGCTTGCGGGGGCCGGTGACTCTCGTCGCCGCGGCGCCGATGAACGGATGCTTGCCGGGGGTGTCGCCGCCGGAAGCGCCCCCCTTGCCGGTGAGCATCCAGTGGCCGCCGGCGAAGTGGTCGCCGTTGTCGTGATGGATCGAACGAATGACGGAGAACTTGTCGGCACGTTGGGCCTGGAGCGGAAACAGCTCCGTCATGTCCATGCCCGGCACGTTCGAGCGAATCGGATTCCAAATGCCCCGATACTCGGAAGGGGCGTCGGGCTTCATGTCGTAGGTGTCGATATGGCTCGGCCCGCCGTCGAGCCAAATCAGAATGACCGAAGTCTCTTTCTTCGAGGTTTTCTTCACCGCGCGCGAAGCGTCGGCGGCGCGCAGCATGTCGGCCACGCCGAGCGAGCCGATGCCGGCCATGCCGACTTGGAGGAAACTGCGACGCGAAATACCATCGCAATAGCGGGCGTTGCCGGCAGTCGAGCCGGTGCCGTTGGGGAGGTCGCGTTCGCCTAGATTTATGCGCAACATCGTGTTGCTCCTCAAAGCGGAGCCCTAGCGCGAGGTGGGAATTCGAGCGGCAGGGCGGGGCGGGGTGTCGGGAACGGCAGTCGGACGCGGCATGAATTCCACGGCCGAACAGCCCTTACGTTATCATCAAATCGTACCAATGTGAGCGCAGAATACCGTGAAGTTACGCTTATTGTCAATTTTATCCAGACAAAAGCCGGGCGAGGGGTTAAATCAGGCCCAAATTATCACGCTCTTAACAGGAGCCGATCTGCCGGCCGGAGCAGAGTCGGCTAAATTGCGCAACCACCGCCGACCGGACGACTTGTATTTCGCCGACCGGTGCGTGTACGGCGAAGGTAAAAGCCATGATTCTTCCTCGTTCCTCACATTTCTCTAACATCCGACCACTATGCTCTCAGCGCTCGCTGAGCGATGGTGAGGCCGAAGAGGTCGGGCCTGTCGCGGCATGCGCCATTTGAGATTTCGATTCCCAAGCAGAGGTAGTTGAGCGTGCAACTTAGATTTCGTCTTTCTCGATACTTGTTCCTCGCCCTCCTGACGGCGGCCCTCGGCGGCTGCAGCGGAGGTCGCGAAAGTTCCTCCGGCAGCGGTTCCGCTAGTGGCGGCTCCGGCAGCGGCGGTGCAAGCGAAGCCACTTTCGCCAAGGGGGCGCTCGTCAAGGTCGACGGCTCCAGCACCGTCTTCCCGGCGACGGAAGCGGTCGCCGAAGAGTTTCAGAAAGAAATGAAAGGGAAAGTCCACGTCACGGTCGGCATCTCGGGCACCGGCGGAGGATTCAAAAAATTCTGCCGCGGTGAAACCGATATCTCGAACGCCAGCCGGCCGATCCTGACGGAAGAGATCGCCCTCGCGAAAGAAAACGGCATCGAGTTTATCGAACTGCCGATCTGCTTCGACGCTCTGACGGTCGTCGTCAATCCGCAAGCCACTTGGGTCGACGAGATCACGGTCGAAGACTTGAAAAAGATCTGGCATACGGATGCCCAAGGCAAGATCACGACCTGGAGCCAGATCCGTCCGGAATGGCCGAACGAAAAGTTTACGCTGTTCGGTGCCGGGTCCGACTCCGGAACTTTCGACTACTTCACCGAAGCGGTCTGCGGCAAGGCCAAGGTCAGCCGCGGCGACTACACCGGTAGCGAAGACGACAACGTGCTCGTGCAAGGAATCGAAGGAAACAAGTACGCGCTCGGCTATCTACCATACTCCTACTACGAGCCGAACAAGACGAAGCTCAAAGCGCTCGGCATCAACTGGGAAAAGAACAAGCTCGGGGCAGTGAAGCCGAGCCTCGAAGCCGTCGTCGAAGGGAAATACAATCCGCTCTCGCGGCCGCTCTTCATCTACGTGAACAAAAAAGCCGCAGGCAAGCCGGAAGTGAAGGCGTTCGTCGATTTCTACATGGCACACGCCAAGGCGCTCGTCGCCGAGGTGAACTATCTGCCGCTGCCGGAAAAGGCGTATGAAATGGGTCGCGAGCGATTCAAAAAGCTGCAGACCGGTTCCGGTTTCGGCGGCGTGCCGGAAGTCGGCCTGCCGGTCGAAGAGATCCTCAAGCGAGAGCCGAAGAGTTAAGCGCGCTACGTCGATCGGTTCGAGCGCCGCCGACAACAACGGCGCTCGAACCGCTTCGCTCACCTTCGCATAAGTTCACAACCGAACCGCATGGCATCCGACGAAACTCTCCGCGGCCCACTACAGCCTCCGGGGAGCGCTGCGCTCGATTCGGTCGCGCGGCTGATCGTGAAGCGCCGGGCCTACAACGGCCTCGCGGCCACGCTGCTCTGCGCCGCCGCCCTGTCGTCGATCGCGATTACGTGCGGCATCGTCGCGATTCTGCTCTACGAGTCGTCGTCGTTCTTCGAGCATGTCTCGCTCTACGACTTCTTCACCGACACGATGTGGACCCCGCTGTTCTCGAACCCACACTACGGCATCTTGCCGCTCGTGGCGGGGACGCTCGTTACGACGGCCGTGGCACTCACGATCGCGCTGCCGGTCGGCACGATCGTCGCGATCTATCTGAGCGAGTTCGCCCCGGCGACGGTGCGAGAGATCATTAAGCCGCTTTTGGAATTGCTCAGCGCCGTACCGACCGTCGTCTACGGTTTCTTCGCCTTGGAATTCGTCACCCCGAAGTTGCAAGCCATCATCCCAGGCCTGCCGACGTTCAACATGCTCAGTGCCGGGATCGTGATGGGAATCATGATCATTCCCTATATCAGTTCGCTGAGCGAAGACGCGATGCGCTCCGTGCCGATGCTCTTGCGCGAAGGCTCCTACGGCATGGGAGCGAACCGCCTGCAAACGGCGCTGAACATCGTGTTTCCCGCGGCGTTCTCCGGCATCGCCTCGGCGTATGTGCTCGGCATTTCGCGAGCGATCGGCGAGACGATGATCGTCGCCGTCGCGGCCGGAATGCAACCGAACCTAACGCTCGACCCACGCCAACCGGCCGAAACGATCACGGCTTATATCGTGCAGGTCAGCCTCGGCGATCTCCCGCACGGTACGGTCGGCTATCAATCGATCTTCGCCGCCGGCATCACGCTGTTCGGCATGACTCTCATCTTCAACATCCTCGGCTACTACCTAAGAAAACGCTTCCGCCAGGTGTACTAAGCGCGCAACCGACCCCTGAACACTGACCTCTGACCACTGCCTTGGACAACCTCTCTCAAATCATCGCTCGCCGTAAGCTGCAAGACCGCATCTTCAATGTGGTGGGGATCGCTTGCACCTCGCTCGGCATCATCACGCTGCTCTTGCTGATGGCGAATCTCTTGATTGCCGGGCTCGGTCAGATCGATTGGCAGTTTCTGACTTCGTTCCCTTCGCGTCGCGCCGCCAACGCAGGCATTCTTTCCTCGTGGGTCGGTTCGCTGTTGATCATGCTCGTCACCGGCTCGACGGCGGTGCCGCTCGGGATCGCCGCCGGCGTCTATATGGAAGAGTACGGCCGCAAGGGACGGATCAACAACATCATCGAGATCAACATCTCGAACCTCGCCGGCGTTCCCTCGATCATCTACGGACTCATGGCCTTGGGGATCTTCGTCCGCCTCTTCGGCCTAGGGCAGACCGTGCTCGCCGGCGGGCTGACGCTCGCGGCGCTGATCTTGCCGATCGTGATCGTGGCGACGCGCGAGGCCTTGCGCACCATTCCCGTCCATATTCGTGAAGCGGCCTACGCACTGGGCGCGACGAAGTGGCAAGTCATTCGGCATCATCTATTGCCTTATTCACTCGGCGGAATCTCGACGGGCGTGATCATCGCGCTCTCGCGCGCGATCGGCGAGACGGCCCCGTTGATCACGATCGGCGCACTGACGTTCATCGCGTTTTTGCCGCCGTCGCCGGTCTCGTCCGATTTTCCGTTTCTGTCGTTCGAGTGGCTGCATTCCCCGTTTTCCGTGCTGCCGATCCAGATGTTTAATTGGACCTCCCGTCCGACGGAAGACTTTCACAAGATCGCCGCGGCGACCGGGATCGTGCTGATCGCGATCACCCTGAGTATGAATGCCGTCGCGATCGTAGTACGCTATCGGGCTCGGCGGCGTATCAAATGGTAGAGAACCCTATGAAATCGGCGACCGGCGAACTCGCTCGTGAAGCGGCGGCCCCGTCATCACCCTCTATGTCGAGAAGCAGCGACGCTCCACGATCGACTCCTAGTTTGAGTCCCCTCGGCAGAAGCACTATGGCTGACCGCGAATCGATTCCCGATCATATCCAACTGACGCCGCTGGTCGATAAGCCGCATAAGGCGCTCGTCAAGTCGCTGAGTTTTTATTACGGTCAGCATCGCGCTCTGAAAGAAGTCACGCTTCCGATCGCCGAGAACAACGTCACCGCGCTGATCGGCCCGTCGGGCTGCGGCAAGAGCACGTTGCTGCGCTGCTTCAATCGTATCCACGATCTTTATCCCGGCACCCGCTACGAAGGGGAGATTCTCCTTTACCCGAGCGGGGCGAACATCGTCAGCCGCGCGGTCGACCCGATCGAAATGCGGATGCGTATCGGCATGGTTTTTCAAAAGCCGAACCCGTTCCCGAAGTCGATCTTCGAGAACATCGCCTACGGTCTGCGGCTCAAGGGGATCAAGAACAAGGGAGAGCTGTGGGGGCGCGTCGAAGCGGCGCTGAAGTCGGCTGCGATTTGGCCGGAAGTGAAAGACCGACTGCACAAGCCGGCCTACGACATGTCGGGCGGACAGCAACAACGGCTTTGTATCGCCCGCGCGCTGGCGACCGAACCGGAGATCATGCTGCTCGACGAACCGACCTCGGCCCTCGACCCGATCGCGACGAAGCACATCGAAGAATTGATTCGCTCGCTGGAAGAAAAGGTGACGATGATCATCGTCACGCACAATATGTCGCAAGCCTCGCGCGTGTCGAACTACACGGCGTTCATGTACCTCGGCGAGATCATCGAGATGGGAAAGACCAGCCAAATCTTCGAGAAGCCGCGGAGCAAATTCACGGAAGAATACATCACCGGCCGCTTCGGTTAAGAACTTCTTAACGCCTCATAACCGAATATCCATCGGCACGATCCGAATTGGAACTGCGGCACAGCGCGAGAAAATTCTGCGAATCTCGCGGCAATAATTCGGGCTTTTCGAAACGAATTGCTCGAATCGAGCGTCTATAAGCCGTTCTGGATCGGCAGACGAAGCGGATTTGCTCCGTTTTCGCTCGCAGAGGGTGCGGCCGGCCCCCGAGTGGGCTTCGCTACATCTTTCTTGCTGAAAAACTTCCTTTTGCCAATAATAGATGGCTACTCGCGAATACCCTCCGGCGCTTCCATGCGCGGCCGTTCTACGTCCGCAGCGGAAATCGCTCGACCCCCGACCCGACGCCGTTCGCTCCGCAAGCCCGACGTGAATGTCCTGCTTCGACGACCCCATTCGTTTACATGGGGCATCTCTTAGCAGCGACGACGCGCCGGCATATTCATCACAGGTGACTCTCGTGGCAGAGAAATTTAATCCGTTGAAGTCGTGGCTCGGCATCAGCACGAGCGGCAAGCCCAGCTATTACGATTTGATCGGGCTCGCCAACTTCGAAACGGAACCGCCGATCATCGCCGATGCCGCCGACAGCGCCATCGCGAAGGTTTCGGAAAATCTCGGCGGCGAGCATCATGCCGCCGCAGAAAAGCTCGTGCGCGATCTGAAGGGATTGAAAGGGGTACTGCTCTCCGCCGACAAACGTCGCGCCTACGACGAGCAACTCCGCAACCAACTCGGCATCGCGGCGCCTCCGAAACCCGCCGCGCCGTTGTTGCCCGGCATGTCGCCTCATTCGCTCGAAGCGGCCGACTCGCCGACGATGATGCTCCCGCCCGGCGCGCTCTCCGCTTTGCGCAGCAGCCTGGATCAAGTTCTGAACTCCGCCCCTCCCGCAGCGCAGGGCTACGGCGCTCAGCCGAACTTCCCGCCGGGAAGCGCTCCGGCGCCGGCGTACGGTGCTCTTCCGCAAGGCGGTCTACCTCCGGGTGCTCCTCCGCAAGGCGCTCCTTCCTATGGTGCTCTTCCGCAAGGTGCTCCTCCTTACGGTGCTCCCGGATACGGAGCACCTGGATATGGCGGCCAACAGGCCGGTGCGCAGCCATACGGCGGACAAGCTTACGGCGCGCCGCAGCCGAACGGGCCGCAATATGGTGATCCGCAGTACGGCGGTCAGCAACCGCAGTATGGCGCTCCCGTCGGTCACGCCCCGAATCCGTATCAGCAACAAGCTCCTTACGGAGCCGATCCGAACGCAGGGTACAACCCCAACGCCGGATACCCGAACAACGGCTACGGCGCTCCGATGGGTGCGGGCCCAATGGCACCGAATCAAGGCTTCGAGCAACCCGGCTTCGGCGGCAATCCGTACGGTGCGCCTGGGATGGGCGGGCCTGCCATGGGTGGCCCGAACCTCGGCCTCGGCGGCCCGAGCCCGCTCCCCGGCGACCCGATGGGATTCAACGCTCCTGCGCCGGCCGGTACGCTTCCGCGGGCTCCCGCTCCGCGCACTCGTGCGCGTGTCGCCGCTCCGGCGAAGTCGCAACTCTCGAACGTCACGCTGGCGCTGTTGGTTCTCGGCGGCGCGGCTGCCGTCCTGGCCGTCGTCATCATCGTCGTGCAAAAGAATAAGGGGAACAACCTCGCCGTCGCGATCAAAACGCCGACGCGCGACACGATGAACAAGCCTCTTCCGCCGATGCCGCCGGTCGCCGGCGTGCCGCTGCGAACTCCGTTCGAGGCGGGCCCGCCGAAGCCGCGCGCCAAGCTGCCGGGCGAAGACGTCGCCGTGAGCATCGACGTCTCGAAAGAGATGGACCGCCGCGAGCGCATGAACCAAGCGATGAACACGGACACCCTCGTCCCGAAAATGCTGCCTGAAGGGGCGAAGCCCGCCATGGGTACGCCGGCCGGCACCGTGCCTACGACGTCGTCGCCTCCGACAACCACGATGACCCCGGAGAAGAAGACGCCGGAACCGCTCGGAGGGGTCGATGGCTTGAAGGGGGTCGTCGTCGCGCAGGTCGCGATGGAGCCTGCCTTGCCGGAAGACGCCGTGCGGGCGAAGTCGGTGCCGACGATGCTCAAGGGAGGTCGGGCCTCGCTGCAAGCGCGCGACTACAACAAAGCGGAAGAGATGATCTTGCTCGCTCAGATCACGGCCGATACGCCGACGCTGGTGAAGCGGTCGATCGAACATGGCCGCGCGCTCGATCTGATGCGCGGCTTCTGGACCTCGGTGCGCGACGGAATCAAAACCCTTAAGGCCGGCGACGAAGTCACGCTCGCCGCCAAGACCGGCACGGTCGTCAAGCACGACGAAGTCTCGCTGGTCGTGAAGCTCGACGGCAAAGATGTGCCGCTGCTGATCGACAAGCTCGTGCCGGCCCTCGCCGTGCAGATGGCCGAACGGGCCATCGGCAAAGATGCTCCCGGCGCGAAGCTCGTCTTGGGAACTTTTCTCGTCCTCGATCAAGGCGCCGACCACGCGCGGGGTTTCACCCTGATCGACGAAGCCGCCGGGGGCGACATCATCGTCGGCGACTATCTGGAGATGCTCCAAGCGAAGGACTAAGCGCCGGAGCGGCCCCCTTGTTCGAGCCGCCCCCGCTTCGCACGACCGCTACAATCGCACCGTCGCCCGGCTTGCAAGTGCCGTTGCGTGGTCGTCCGTACGGTACCGTAATCTCAACCTAGACTTGTGTCGAATCGGAGCGGCTTCGCACACCGCTCCCGAACTCTTCGCAAGGGGCATGTTGTGAATTCGGCCGCCAGCACGTTGATTACCTACAATCCGGTCACGGTTTCCGCCGGCGACTCCCTCGCGCAAGTGCTGCGGCTGATGGAGGAATGCGAAACCCATCACATTCCGGTCGTCGACGACGACTTTCACTTGCTCGGCATCATTTCCGATCTCGACGTCGCCCGCTGCCTCGAAGCAAGCGGCGGCGACGACCGCAATGCGAAGCCCGAGATTCGTTCGTCGTACGAAGACTCGCTGCTACAGCGCGAGCCGTTCGATGAATCGCTGCCGACCGCCGGCGACATGATGACGCGTACCGTTACGGCGCTCGAGTCCGACCTGGCGCCGCTCGTCGCCTTGCAGTCGCTCTTGGCGAAGCGCTTTCATTCGATCCCGATCACCTGCGACGGCCGGCTCGCGGGCATCGTGACCTCTTCGGATTTCCTCCGTGAGTTCGCCGTGCTCGCTCCGACGACCGCGCGCACGCCGATCGCCCAGGCGATGTCTCCGTGGCGGCCGACGATCGGCATCGAGGCCGGCTGCTTGGCCGCGCGGCAGATGATGGCTGCCCACCATGTCGACTTCCTCGGAGTCGCCGAAGGGGTTCGTCCGCGCGGCGTCCTCTCGCAACGCCGGCTGCGCCGCGCCAATCGCTTGGAAGTCATCGCCGACGGCTCGTTCGCCGGCGACGATTTGCTGCTGATGAACGACGTCGCTTCGATCGGCGACTTGATGAGCGCCGAGCCGGAATCGATTCCCGCGCTTCGTTCGCTCGGCGAGGCGGCCGCCGTGCTCTACGAACGGAAACTCGACGGGCTCGCCGTGGTCGACGCCGCCGGGCAAGTAAAAGGAATGATCACCGAGACCGATCTGCTGCGAGCGCTGAGCCGCTCGCTCGCCCGCCACGCTTAGCCCGCCGGCTTCTCTAACGCCGATTTATCGAATTCGAAATTCGACAGAGCGAGCGGCATCCGTTATCATCCCCGCCGTCGGCAAGTGTTGCGCGCGTCGCGTCGACGTCGCGATTTCGCCCTCGGATAAGGATGCAGCATCATGGCAGCCGCCGGACTTTCCGAATTCGTCGTCGTTCTCTTACTTCTCTTCGGCGGCCACGGCGCGATCCCGGTCGGCGTTCCGCTCCCGCCCGACGCCGGCTTGCAATCGGCCGTTCCGCCGAAAGCTCTCGTCTATGTCTCACACTCCGGCAGCACCGCGCCGGACGCGAAGAGCACGAACCAGATCGAGCAATTGCTTGCCGAACCGGAGATTCAAGGTTTCCTCGGAGAAGTGAAACGGCTCATCGACGAAGGACTGAAACGCGTTCCGGCGAACAACGAGAAGGAAAAGATCCTCACGGCCGCGCTGCCCGTCATCGGCAAGACGCTGCTCGTCCGGCCGAGCATGTTCTATCTGTCCGAAGTGAAAGTGCCCCCGGAGCAGCCGACCGGTAACGCGGCCTTTGTCGTCGCGGCGGGAGATCAGGTCGAACCGCTCACGGCCGCGCTCGAAGAACTCGAACGCTTGCTCTTGATGAACGTGCCGCCGAATCAAACGATCGAGCGCACCGAAGTCGGCGGCGCCAAGCTGCACAAAATGCCGATGCCCCCCGGCGCGCCGCCGGTCGTCTGGGGTGTGAAAGATCAGTATGTGTTCATCGCCGTCGGCGAGCAGGAAGCCGAGACCATCGTCGCACGGCTGACCGCGAAAGCCGCCCCGCCCGAATGGCTCGCGCAACTGCAAGCCGAACTCGATCTGAAACGGACGAGCGGCCTCTTCTACTTCAATGCTCAAGCCGTGATTGCGCAGGCCGAACCACTCTTGAAGCAATTCGCTCGCGCACCGCCGCCGCTCGACGACGTCTCGAAGCTGCTCGACATCTCCGGCCTGCGCCACTTGAAGCACATCGCGCTGGCCGCAGGGCTCAACGACACCGTCGCGGTCTCGAAGGTGCTCATCGCCCACGACGGCACCACGGCCGGGCTCTTAGACATCGGCCAAGCGAAGCCCCTGACCGCAGCCGATTTCAAAACGATTCCGCGCAATGCCGATATCGCGTTCGTCGGCCGCTTCGCCCCGCAAGGGATGTATGCTCGCCTGCTCGAGCTCGTCGAAAAGGTCGAGCCGGGCGTTCGCAAGAAGACCGAAGCGCAACTCGCGGAAGCCGACGAGCAACTCGGGTTCAGCATCCAAAACGATCTGCTGGCCGGGCTCGGCGATACCTGGACCTTTTACAACTCGTCGGAAGAGGGAGGCTTGCTTCTCACCGGCCTGTGCGCCTCGGTCGGCGTGCGCGATCAAGCGAAACTCGAAAAGGTGATTGAACAAGCGCTCCGCATTATCGCGGCCCAAGTAAGAACGCGCGACGATCAGCCGGCGTTCGGCGTTCGCAAGACCGAAGTCGACGGCAAGACGATCTCCTTCATTCAAGTCACGGCCGAAGTCTCGCCGGTCGCTCCGGCTTGGTGCTTCACGGACGATCGCCTCATCTTCGCGCTCTCGCCGCAGATGGTTCGCGCCAGTATTTCGCGGCCAGAGTCGGAGGGCTCGCTCGGCGATATCGCGGAGGTGGCCGAGCACCTCAAGACGGGCGACGTCACGAGCCTCAGCTATTCCGACACGACGCTGTTGCTGCGCTTCGGCTATTCGTATGCCCAATATATCGCCACGCTCGGCGCGAGCGCTTTGGAGAAAGAGATCGGCATTCGGACCGACATCTCGAAGTTTCCTTCGCTCGGATCGATTCGTCGCCACATGCGGCCGGCGGTCTCCGTCACGCGGCAAACCAAAACCGGCATCCTCCTCGAGTCGTACGCGACGGGCCCTTCGATCGACGCCGTTACGGTGCCGTTCGTCGTCGGCGCGGGAGCGGGCCTCTTGGTTCCTGCGGTTCAGAAAGCTCGCGAGACCGCGGCTTCGGCTTCGTCGTTGAACAATCTTCGGCAGATCACGCTCGCGATGATCTTGTATGCCACCGAGAAGGGAACGCTTCCTCCGCGCGTGATCAAAAGCCCCGCAGGAAAGCCCCTCTTGAGTTGGCGCGTCGCCATTCTGCCGTATCTGGATGAGAACGCACTCTACGAGCAATTCCACTTGGACGAACCGTGGGACAGCGAGCACAACAAGACGCTGCTCAAGCTTATGCCGAAAGCCTACGCGCATCCCGGCGCCGGCGGCCGGCCCGGAGCGAGCAACACGCAGTACCAAATTCCGACGGGCAAGGGAACGGTGTACGACGCGTCTCAACCACCGAAGCTCGAAGACGGCAAAGCCTTCGGGGAAGGGACCTCGAACACGATCTTGATCGTCGAAACAAGCGCAGAGAAACAAGTGCCGTGGAGCAAACCCGACGACATTACCCTCACTTCCGAGAGTCCGGCGGACGATCTCAACAGAAACCGCAACGGAACGATCAACGTCGGCTTTGCCGACGGCTCCGTTCGCGGCCATACGATTTACGATCTCGAAGCGCTCCGCAGCGCGCTGTTTCCGCGAGCGGAACAGCCCTGATTCTTCGATCCGTTCGAGCCTTACCAAGGTCGTAGACCGCATGCAAGCGTCGGCTGGCGCGATATTCCGCGCCGGCGATCTTGCGGCGGAATAATCGGTATAATCGACATCGCAGGCGATCTCGAATCGCAAGCGGCAACCTACAATTGCTTGCTGGAATTCGCGCGCGAGCACGGGCTTCGTCCCCCCGACGGTTCGACTCGCGGTGTTTCCGGATGTTGCTCTACAATCAGTTCGGCGGCGGTAGGCGGCACCGTCGAACACTTCCCCTTCATTAGGTCCGCTCGTTATGGAAACGCAGGGCGTCTGGGGCGTCACGAACGCCGAACTCGAGACCGCGGTCGCTGCCGTTGATTCGGCGGCGTTCCTCGTGCCGCCGCGCATCGTGCGCCGCGTCTTGCGCCACGACCGTCAGCTCAGCGACTCGGGCCTCCGTCTGCCTCATCGCAAGATCTTCTTCGTGCGTCGCGACTCGCTACTCGAGGTCGTCGAACCGGAAGAACTCGGCCTCGGTTCGCCGGCCGATGTTCCAGAGATGTCGATTTTGCTCGCGCGTCCCGAGGCCGAGCAGTTGTCGGCCACGACACGCCCGCGCGTATTGCTCAAGTATTGGCGGCTGCTGTTCCACGGTCGGGTGCATGTCGAATTCGAAAAACTGATCGCCTCCGAGCAGCTGACGCCGACGATCGTTCGCCGCCGCATCGCCGAGATCGGACGCTTGGAGTTCGAAGAAATCCGGACGATGCTCAAGCAGGAAAACCTGCTGCTGCCGCCGGTCGACGAGACCTCGACCTACGTCGAGTTCGCGGCCGTGTATTTGGAATTGAAATACTTCGCGCCGCGCCTACTGAGCGATTACTTCCCCTCGATCCGCGACTGGGCGAAGATCGACGCCCTGATCGCCGTCGATTTCAACGGCCCGCAATGGTTCGAGGCGACCCGACTTCCCGGCGCCCCGGAACCGCACGAACAGACGATCGAAGACGAAGAAGCGCTGACGGTCCGCCGCATCGATCCGGCGGCGACGAATCCGCGCAAACAGTCGGAACGGCTCTATTGCCGCTTGATGAACTTGGCCGACAGCTCGCGCGTGCGCGGCAACGACGTGCGCTCGTCGATCATGCGCTGGTGGGCCGCGCTGCGCATCGGGCCGAAGCTGGCGCGCACGGCGCGCGAACAAGGCCGCGAAGACCTGCATCATTTGGCCGACCGGCTCGCGCTCGCGGTCGGCATGCCCGAAGCCGAACGAGCGGCCTGGGGCGAGTTGCTCGCGGAGTTGCTTCCCGTAGCGGCGCGCGGCATCTGGTCTCCGGAAACTCGCTTTCTCTACGACTTGCAGAAAGTCTGCCTCGATCACGAACGGGGCATCTTCCAACTCGACGTCGTCGGCTGGCTGCGCAGCTTCGGGCGGGCGCCGCTCAAACGCGAATTGCCCAACCAGCGCGAGGTGCTCATCTCGAAGCATCTGCGCGGCGCGCTCTATCGCATGCCGTCGCTGCGTATGACGGGCATGCTGCGCGATCGGCTGACTTCGCTGCTCCGCATCACGGTCGAACGGGCCGAGCGCGAGCTGCGCGACACGATGCGCCCTCGGCTGGAGCAAGCCCTTGATGAAGTCGGCCTCACGCCGACGAACCGGCCGGAGATCGTGGCGCGGAAAAAGCTGACCGAAGAACTTCTCGATCGGATCGTGAAACGCGGCTTCTTCAACCTCGGCGACTTGCGCGATGCCGTTTCGCACAACAATCTGAAACTCCGCGACATCACGGAGTGGAGCGAGCTCTGGAGCGGCGACGAAGCCCTCCGCGCCGACGCCACGCTCGGCCGGCGGCTCGACGGCGTTTATCGGCGGGGCGAGTTGTATCGGCGGATTCCGCAATGGCTCAGCTCGGCCGCGTTCGGCACGAAGCCGGGGCGATTCGTGACGAAATACGGCATCATCCCGTTCGGCGGTGCATATATCCTGCTGGAGTTCCTCCAGCATTTGGTGCATGAATTCATGCACCACGTCGTTCACAAGCATCACGAGCCGGGCCAAGTAAAGCATCTGCATTTGCTCAACGGTTATACCGTCGGCCTGCTCGGCATCTTCATCATCTTGCTCTACTCTCCGAACTTTCGTGCAGGCTGCGGCGAGGTGCTCGGAGCGATCGGCCGGCTGCTGGCCGACCTGTTCGTCGCGTGGCCGAGGCGCGTCTTGCAGGCCGATCTCGTGCGGCAATTCATGCGCACGTCCCTCTATCGCGCCCTCCAGCAATACTTCTTTAAGCCGCTCGTTTCGACGATCGTCCTCGCGCTGCTGCTCTCGATCGCGCAGCTGCGCGTATTGTCGTGGAAGGAGCTGGGGCTCGTCTTTCTCGTCGCCAATTTGCTGGTCAACTCGAAGTGGGGTCGGGCCGTCGACGAATGGCTGACCGATCTCGCGCACCGCTCTTGGCACCAACTCCGGTTGCGCGTCTTCACGACGGTGCTGCATGCCGTCATGGAGTTCTTTCATGAAGCGCTCGAAGCGATGGAACGCTTGCTGTATGCCGTCGACGAATGGCTCCGTTTCCGCACCGGCGAGTCGCGGCTTGCCACCGGCGGCAAGGCCGTGCTGGCTTTCTTCTGGTTCTTCATCAACTACGTCGTGCGCTTCGCGGTGACGCTATTGATCGAGCCGCAGATCAATCCGATCAAGCACTTCCCGGTCGTTACGGTATCGCACAAGATCATCCTCCCGCTCGCGATCACGACCTCGGCAAGCACCGTTCCCTCGGCCCTCGGCGGCCTGCTGATTTGGCTATTCGGCATGCAAATCGAAACGGCGAACTTCGTCGCCGCGAGCGTCGTATGGCTGATTCCGGGCATCTTCGGCTATGCGGCGTGGGAGCTTCGGAGCAATTGGAGTCTGTACGAAGCGAATCGTTCGCCGAACCTGAAACCGGTCGTCGTAGGCGATCACGGCGAGTCGATCGTAAGGCTCTTGCGCGCGGGCTTCCACTCGGGCACCGTGCCGAAAACCTTCGCCCGGCTGCGTCGCGCCGACCGTAAGGCGCAAGCGATCGGAGCATGGGACGCGCCGCGCAAATATCGAGGCCGGCTCGAAGAGGTTTGCGAATCGGTCGAGAAGTTCGTCGAGCGCGACTTGATCGAGCTCTTGTCGATGAGCGAGCATTGCCGCACGCTCGGGCTTGAGCTCGAGCAGGCGACCATGGGAATCACGCATCTTAGGATCTCACTTTCCGGCCATGCCGAATACGGTGAACCACTCGTGATCACGCTGCAAGAAAAAGCCGGCTGGCTGATCGCGCGGATGGAAGTGCCGCAGTGGTACGACCGGCTTTCGGTCGAGCAAACCCGCACGCTGACGATCGCCGTGATGGGCTTCTATAAGATGTGCGGAGTCGACTTCGTACACGAACAGATAGAGAAGCGCTTCGTTCCCGAACTTCCGCGCTACGACTTCAACGAACGAGGCTTGGTCGTTTGGACCGATCCGGAAGGGGAGCCCGAAGCGACGTACGACCTGCGCCGTCGCAACGACGCGGAGCAATTGGTCTCCCCTTCGGTGCCCTGTGCGCTGCCGACCTTGGACCGCCAACGCTTGTTCTTCGCCTCGGCTCCGATCCGCTGGACGCAATGGGTCGAGATGTGGGACCGCGAAGGCCAGCTTTCTACGGCCGACGCGGGGACCATCGTCGCGATCCGATCCGCCACGCCCGGTCAGTAGCTTGGGCGGGGAGCGTCGATTCCGTTCGCCCGGCGGTTAGCGTCGAATGCCTACGTCGTCGGGGCGTTGGCCGATCGTGATCGTAAGCTTCACTTCCGCATCGTCGCGCAGCACGACGACCGCGATCTTCGTGCCGATCTTCGTGCGGGCCACTTCGAGCGTAAGTTCCATTGCGTCGGTCACCGGCTTGTCGTTCCAGCGGAGGATAATGTCTCCCTTGCGCAAGCCTCCTTGAGCGGCAGGCGAATCCGGCACGATGCGCGTGACGAGAATCGCGACCGGCACGTCGACGCCGAGTTGCTTCACTTGATCTGCGCTGAGGTTATCCAACCCGACGCCGAGCCAACCGCGCGCGACTTTACCTCCTTCGATCAGTTTGTTGTATACCTCGTGTGCGGCGTTGCTCGGAATCGCGAAACTGATCCCTTGAAACGATTCGCCGATGATCGCCGTATTGATGCCGATCAATCGGCCGTGGATATCGACCAAAGGGCCGCCGCTATTGCCGGGATTCACGGCCGCGTCGGTTTGCAGGAATTCTTGATACGGGGTCGCGGAGCCTACGCCTCGGCGATCTTTCGCGCTCACGATGCCGAACGTCACCGTGCGGTCTAAGCCGTAGGGATTGCCGATCGCCAAGACCCAATCGCCGACTTCCAATTCGTTGCTGTCGCCCCAGTCGATCGCGGTCAGGCGTTCGAGGCCGATCTTCAGTACCGCGAGATCGGTTAAAACGTCATAGCCGACGAGCTTCACATCGTCGCTCTTCCGCCCGTCGGCCAGTTTCACGTTGACCGACGACGCATCTTGGATCACATGGAAGTTCGTGAGGACGTAGCCGTTCGCCGCGTCGACGATCACGCCGGAGCCTTGCCCGCGCATCCGCTGCTGGCCTCGAGTGCGCGGCCCGCGAAAGCCCCATTCGTCTTGCACTTCTTTCTGCACGACCCGAACCGACTCGGTGTTGATATGCACGACGCTCGCTTCGACGCGTTGCGCGACCAGGCGGAAGGCCCGCGACGTATCGGAAAGTTTCACTAGTTCGGCGTTCTCGCCGAGGCGTACCAACTCGGCGGCGGCCGTTTCCGATTTCGCGCGCAGTTCGCCGCGCTTCATCGCATAGCTCAATTGCTCGGCACCGTACGGCAACACCATCGCCCCGACGAGCAGCAAGAGAATCAAGATTAAAATCGGCACCCGATACGTCGACGGCGGGGGTGGAGCAGCGGGCGGAAATAGCATCGGGTCTTGCATGGTCGTATACTATCGAAGAGCGGCCAGCGCGGCGGCGAAGATACCCGCAGAGTCGGCCCGAAAAGGTTCGTCACATCCGGCGATGACGCAGAGGGATTATATCGCCTCGGCGCAATGAAGGGAGCCCGAGACTGCGAAATCGGAAGCCTCCGCCGATGCGAATGGAGAGCGGCTTAGTTTAAGAGTTTCATTTGATGTCGACCCCCAAATACTTTCCGCCTCCGGAATCGACGGATGAAGATGGCTTCATCGGCATCGGCGGCAAACTCACGACCGACTGGCTACTCGACGCCTATCGGCACGGCATCTTTCCCTGGCCGCTGCACGACGGCACGTTGGCGTGGTTTTCGCCCGACCCCCGCGCTGTCATCGAGTTCGATAAGTTCCACGTTTCGCGTCGTCTGCGCGAAACGGTTCGCAGCAAGAAGTTTACGACCACGATCGATCGCGACTTTCGCGGCGTGATGCAAGGCTGCGCTTCCGCCAACGGCCGCGACGACAACACCTGGATCACCGACGAGATGCTGGCCGCTTACGTTCGCCTACATCAGGCCGGTCATGCGCATAGCGTCGAAACGTGGCTCGGCGATCGACTCGTCGGCGGCACTTACGGCGTCGCGATCAACGGGCTCTTCGCGGCGGAGTCGATGTTCTATCGCGAGCCCGATGCGTCGAAGGTGGCGCTCGTGCGACTCGTCGAGCATTTGGTCGAGCGCGGCTTCGCGCTGCTCGACATTCAGCAGATGACTCCGAATTCCGCCCGCTTCGGGGCGACGGAAATCCCGCGGCGCGAATACCTGGGCCGCGTGGCGGAAGCCGTCGGAAAGCAGACGGCGTTCTAACGCTTCGGCGCGGTCGTCGTCGCCGGGGCGCGGCGCTGCGCCGTGCGCGCCGGAGTCGTTTCGGGCGTGCCGACCGGCTTGTCGACGCCGGCAACCGAAAGACCCATAACTTCGCGGTAGATCCGATCGGTAATCGAGACGAACTGCTGCTTCGTCTGCGGCGAGACCCGTTCGCACTTGTCCGAAATACGTTGCAGGCCTTCCGGGCCCGACTCCGCCGCTCGGCTCACGGTCGAAGCGAAGCCGGTCGTCTCGCGGAAGTTGTGGTCGGCGATCGTGCCGATCATGTTCTGAAAGGTCTTGGCGAAGATCTCGATGCCGATATTGTCTAATTGCACGAACGAGTCGAGCCGGCATTGAATGACGTCGTGGTCGTCGGCGTCGCGCACATGCGCGCTGCGCATCGACAGCAGGCAGCGTCCTTTGATCGCCCGCGGCACGAGCGTGCCGACATACGTTCCCTCGCAATAGACGAGGTGTTGCGAAGCGGAGCGATACAGGTAGTGAATGTCCCCCGTGGTTCCTTGTCCGTCGTCGAGATGATACGACGCGGGTCCGATCTTTTTCATCGAGACCTTCGACACGCCCATCACTTCCCACATGTTGATGACCATGTCGGGATGATCGACCAAGAAGGTAAACATCTCGGGATCGCATTCGATCACGGAGTGCGGCAGCCGACGGAAGACGGTGACGTTTTTGAGCACCTTGTCGGTCAGGCTTTTACCTTGCGGCGTAAGCTTCGCGACCGGCAGCGTGCGGAGCGCGTCTTGCTCCAATTCGCGATGCGAGCCGTGCGACGGGGCCGGCTCTGCGGCCGAGCTTCGTTCGTACGCCACCGGCACGAAGGCGCAAGCCAGCGCGATCGCAAAGCCGGAACGTCGCACAAGCTGGCTGAAATTCGTTCGCAAAACGCCCCCCTTCGAACCACGATTCGCGTCGTGTGCAGCAGACCGCCGGCGTCGTCGACCACACCCTCTAACGCGTGGTAAACTTTGCCGACCTCCGGATAAATCGGCTTCTCCGAAAGGATCCGCCACTGTTTTTCGGCGAGTCGTCCGGCAATCTTCGGAAGCCGTGCCGCACGTCTTGGCGCACATTGATCTTGTGAAAAATCGAGATCCTCGCGCATGATGCTCGGCGCTATGCGAAAACCTCTTTCCACTGCCGCGAAATCCGCGAGTTTCCGCAGCCCCGCCAAGCCTGCGCCCGTAGCGACTCTAGGGGCTTCGCAAAGCTTAGCGCGATCGGCGAACCCACCTTCATCGGCGCGCCCGAGCGCCACGAAACCTCCCGAGCCTCAGCCTCGGCGGCGTAAGCTCTTCTTCGCCGCTTCGCTATCGCTGCTGACGTCGGCCGTAGGCGCGGTCGGGTACTTAGAGTTGTGGCCCAAGTATTTGTGCCGGCAATGGGAGGCTCGCGCCGCGACCGCTTCCGAAACCGATGCCGAGTACATCGTCGATCGCCTCGAAGGTTGCGGCCCGCTGGGGACGACCGCTCTGGTGCGACTACTAGCGTTCGAGCGCCCGCATGTGGCGCAAGCAGCTTATGGCCGGCTCTCGTCGCTCTGTCGTAATCTGCGCGGCACCGCCCCCGGCGAAGAGCTGACCGAAGCCGGTCGCGAACAATTGCAAGCACTGGCCGCGGGGCTCGAAGAGCTGGCCCATAAATACCAGCACGAAGTTCCCGCGCCGGTCGCCGACTTCGCTTGGCAAGCCCTCGAGCTGACCGGCCGGATGTCGCTCGACGATCGAGTGCCGATGCTGGCTCGCGGCCGGCTCGCCACGGTTTCCGATCAACTGCTGCAACGTCCGACGCGCCCGCGTACCGTGGTCGCAGCCGATGCTCCTACGCCGAAGAGCCCCACGCCTCCGCCGACGGACGCCGCCACGCAACATCGCCTCGCCGCACAACGGACTCTGGCTTCGCTCTACAACTTACCGGTGCCGGCGACGGCGCCGAATGCCGCGACCGCTCCGGCCGGGCTCCCCACGGCAATGCCCGCGACCCCGCTCGCAGCGTCGATGCCGGCAAGCACATCGGGCAGCATTAATCCGAACGAGGCCGGCTCCGCATCCACTCCCGAACAGCGGAGCGTGGCGAATTCGGCGGCTCGGATCAACCCGATTCGGGACGGCTCCGAACCTTCGGCGATTCAACAAGTCTCGACGGCACCGCCTCGCACCACCGATGTAGAATCTTCCGGCGCATCTTCGTCGCCGAGCGCCGCGCTGCAGCGGCATCTCACGACCCGTTCCGCTTGGGCTCTCCTCGGAGATCTGCAAGAAGCCGGCACGCCGCAAGCCTCGGCAGCCGCGGCGGAGCTCCATCGCCGAGGGTTCAGCTTGCGCGAGATCGAGATCGGCAAGCATCTCACGAGCTCCGACCCCGGCGAGCGAACGCGCTACACCGAGATGCTGCCTTCGGCGGGCATCGCCGTGAAGCCGTGGTTGTTGTACTTGAGCGGCGATCCGGATGCCGATGTTCGTCGCGCCGCGGTCGCGATCATGGCAACGAGCAACGACCCGGAACTTCGCGCCAAGCTCCGCGATCTTGCGATCACCGATGCCGATGAAGCGGTGCGCAACCAAGCCGCGAAAGCCGGCCGACCGGCCACGATGCGGGCACCCTCAGGCTATTAATAAAAGCCAGACTATTGAGAGCCGCTCGACTCACCGTTACTTGCGGCGCGTCCGCGAGCCTGCTTCCGCCGACCGGTTGCCGAGCACGTCGATATGCTTGGCCGTGATCTGTTCGATTCGCTGATCGGTGACGAAGCCGCGAATGCCGCTCACCCCGACGTCGAGGCCGAGGTATTGCCGCAAGTTCATTCCCGGCGCGGCGACCACATAGGCCGCGATCTGGCCCGAGGCGTTGGCGAGCGCATAGTTCGGGCTCCCGGCCTTGGCGTTGACCACTTGCATCAACCGCCCGACCCCATCGTAGCGCGACACATCCACGCCGGCTCTCACGACCGCGGGAGCTTCCGGTTCCGGCATGATTGGCGTTGTTGCGACCGTCGGTGTTGCCGTGCTTGCGGCAACTGCGGCCGGTTGTGGTTTCGTGAGTTCGCGATCGACCGTCGCCGTTTGTTCGCGCAGTTGCACGATCGACGAGTACCGTTTGCGAATGTCCTCGAAACGCGCAAGCTTCCCGAGATACATTCGGGCCCGACTCCGCTCCACGGCAGTTTGCGAGCGTTCCACGAGCGTTTCGGCCCGTTGCTTCAACTCGTCGAAGCTCCAGGCGGTCGGTTCGGTCGTCACCATGCGCGAGAGGACCAATTCCATTTCATCGAGTTGCGTGTCGACGGAAGCATCGGCCGGCAACCGACGCAAATCGGCCAGCAGATCGCTCGACGGAGCTCTCGCTTCGCCGACGGGTGCGTTGAACGAAACCGGCTGAATCTCGCCGGAGCCCGCACCGGTCGCCAAGTTCGGCAGGGCAGCCGCCGGGAGTTGCGAAGGATGCAACACGACATGCCGCGCCGCGATCCAGCGAAACTCACCGGCCGGCGGCAAAATCTTGTACCACAGCGTCTCTTGATCGCCGGTGCGCAGCGTGCGACTTTCAAGAATGTCGACCTCGTCGCCGGCACTGAGTTGCACCTGGATCGCATCGCGCAGATCGCTGAACTTCGTGCCGACCCGCGCGTTCACTTCGTTGCCGACGACGCGCCCGGTCTTCTCGCCGGTCTGTTGAATGAAGTCGGCCGAGACCCAACTAAACGCCCCCTCAGGCGGCCGCACTGCCAGCCAACCGCCCGGATCTTGCCGCCAAACTTCCACGGCATCGCCGAGCTTTAGGTTCAGCACGGGATAGTACGTTTCGCCCGGACCGGAACGAACCGGCGCTTCCGTAGGGGCGACGAACGCCGAGTAGGGAAACTGCGCGGCAGGCTCGGCTCCGTAAGACGTGTCGAACGAGCCGGCGCCAGCGAGTTGTAAACAAAGCGCAGCGACGAGCAACGAAAGTTTCGTAAGTCGAGCCATGTGAGAACCTCGGGCCGTGCGGAAGTGTCTGCCTACACGGTGGATAGATGGGAGCGATCGGGGGCGAATCTTGTAGCGAATTCGGGAAATGCGATCAAGCTCGCTCATGCCGGCAGCAACGTAGCAGGCACGTTCCACGTGCCGTCCGCCAAGCGCGCCTTCAAGTGGCCGAATCCGACTCTTTTCTGAACGACGCATGCGGTTACGGCACGTGGAACGTGCCTGCTACTTTATGGTCCGTTTGCCGGAAAGTCGCCGTGTCAGTAGAATCGCGATCTTCGCTCCGTTGAAACTTCCAAAGTCGAAGCCCTGTCGATCTTTATGCCGCGCTACAATCCCGCCGTCGTCGAACCGAAATGGCAACGATACTGGTCCGAACGGAAGACGTTCGCCGCCCCGCGCTTGCCGCTCGGGCCGAAGTGTTACGTCTTGGATATGTTCCCCTATCCGAGCGGCGACGGCCTGCACGTCGGCCATCCCGAGGGCTACACGGCGACCGATATCGTCTGCCGCTTCGAGCGGATGAACGGCAAGAGCGTCGTCCACCCGATGGGCTGGGACGCCTTCGGCCTGCCCGCCGAGCAACATGCGATCAAGACGCAGCAGCCTCCGCGCACGACCACGGAGCGGAACATCGCCACGTTCCGCCGGCAACTCAAGATGCTCGGCTTCAGCTACGACTGGGACCGCGAACTTTCCACCACGGACGTCGAATACTTCCGTTGGACCCAATGGATTTTTCTCCAACTCTTCGACACTTGGTACGACGCCGCGCAACAGAAGGGGCGCCCGATCGGGGAACTGCCGATCCCGCCCGACGTTTCGGCGGCCGGTGATCTGGAAGTCGAAAAATATCGAGACGACCATCGCCTCGCCTATCAATCGTTTGCCCCGGTGAATTGGTGCCCGGCCTTGGGCACCGTGCTGGCGAACGAAGAAGTGCAGGGGGGCGTGAGCGAACGGGGCGGGCATCCGGTCGTGCGCATTCCGCTCCGGCAATGGATGCTCCGCATCACGGCCTATGCCGACCGGTTGGAAAACGATCTCGCAGGGCTCGACTGGTCGGACAGCATCAAAGCGCTGCAGCGCAATTGGATCGGCCGAAGCACGGGTGCCGAGGTCGACTTCTTCATCGGCCGCGATGCGAAGAACGGCAAGCCGAACCCGCAAGAGTTTAAGCACTGGCGCGACAACCGCGCCGCGGCCGGCTTCCCGCGCACGGCGGGTCCGGAAGTGGTGCGCGTCTTCACGACCCGTCCCGACACGCTCTACGGCGCAACGTATCTGGTCGTCGCTCCCGAGCACCCATTGGTCGCACGGCTGACGACTCCCGATCGCGCGGCCGATGTGCAAGCCTATTGCGAAAAAGCGGCCCGGAAGAGCGATCTCGACCGCCAAGACGCTTCGAAAACGAAGACGGGAGTCTTCACCGGTTCGTTTGCGGCGAACCCGGCGAACAACCGACCGGTCCCGATCTGGATCGCCGATTATGTGCTCGCCGGATACGGCACCGGCGCGATCATGGCCGTGCCTGCACACGATGTGCGCGACTATGAATTCGCCAAGCAATTCGAGTTGCCGATCGTCCCCGTCGTCGATCCCGGCGACAAAGACCCGGCCTTGCGGGCCGAGGTGCTGGCGGGAAGCGTCTGCTTCGCCGAATACGGCACGGCCATCAACTCCAGCGAGTACGACGGCACGCCGACGCTGGAATTCAAACAGAAGATCACGGCCGAGCTTGCGAAGCGCGGCAGCGCGCGCGAAGCGGTGAACTACAAACTCCGCGACTGGCTCTTTAGCCGGCAACATTTCTGGGGTGAGCCGTTCCCGATTCTCCACGAACTCGACGACGCCGGAAACGCGACCGGCCGACTTCGGGCCGTCGAGGCGAAGGACTTGCCGGTGAACTTGCCGACGATGACGGAGTTCAAACCGCACGGCCGTGTCGACCCGCCGCTCGAAGAAGCGCCGCAGGACTGGCTCTACATCACCGTTGACGGCAAGCGCTACAAGCGCGAGACGAATACGATGCCGCAATGGGCCGGATCGTGCTGGTATTTTCTGCGTTTTCTCGACCCGAAGAACACCGAACGCTTGATCGACCCGGAGATCGAAAAGGCCTGGATGCCGGTCGATTTGTACATCGGCGGGGCTGAGCATGCCGTGCTGCATCTGCTCTATGCTCGGTTCTGGCAGAAGGTGTTGTTCGATCGGGGCATCGTCTCGATGGCCGAGCCGTTTCAGAAGCTCGTCAATCAAGGAATGATTCTCGGCGAACTCGAAATTACCGGCTACCAGACCTCGACCGGAGCCTGGGTGAGCGCGAAGGATGCGAAAGAAGGAGACGACGAAAAGCCGGTCGATCGCCGCACGGGCGAGCCGCTGAAATCCGTCAGCGTGCCCGCCGTCGATACGAAAAAGGATGGCGAGTCGTTCGTCCTCGCGGCCGATCCGTCGATCCGGCTCGATTCCCGTTCGTACAAAATGTCGAAAAGCCGGGGCAACGTCGTGAACCCCGACGCCGTGGTGAAGGAATACGGAGCCGATTCCTTGCGGCTCTACGAAATGTTTATGGGCCCGCTCGAGCAAGTGAAGCCGTGGGCGACGAGCGGCGTGAACGGCGTGCGCGGGTTTCTGGACCGCGTTTGGCGCATGATCGTCAACGATAAGGCCGAGGCCAATGAACTGCACTCGGCCGTGCAACCGATCGCGCTCAATGAAGAGCAGAACCGCGTGTTGCACCGGACGATTCGCGATGTGACGCTCGACATTCGTCGGCTGCAGTTCAACACGGCGATCGCGAAGATGATGGAGTTCACCAACTTCTACACCGGCTGCGAGGTTCGCCCGCGCGAGGCAATGGAGAAGATCGTGCTGTTGCTCGCGCCGTTTGCTCCGCACGCGGCAGAAGAACTGTGGGAAATCCTCGGCCACGGGCCGACGCTCGCCTACGAGCCGTGGCCGGTCTACGACGATGCGCTGATCCGCGAATCGTCGATCGAGGTCCCCGTGCAGATTCTGGGCAAAGTGCGCAGCCGGGTGGTCGTCGCAGCCGACGCCGACGACGCGACGCTCGAAGCCGCAGCCCGAGCCGATGAGAAGATCGCGCCGCTATTGGAGGGGAAGACCGTCGTGAAGACGATCATCGTCCCGAAGCGGCTGATCAACTTCGTAGTGAAGTAGCGATAAACCGGCGACGGGTTGGATTCACTTCGCTTGCCGCGCGGTTGGGCAGTTGTCGCACCGACCGGCCCGAAGGACGCGCACCCGGCGGAACCCTCACGACGACGTAACCTCAACTGAGATAGCGTTCTACGGGCGTTTCTCGTACTCTGAAATCGACCTGCGCTCGGCAGCGGCACAGCTTTTGCCCGTTGCACGCGCGTCGCTCCGTGCGATCCGATGAGCCGACGGGCTCGGTAAGCGGATCGTAAACGTCGCGTAGTGTTCGTCCTCGCCGGATTGCATCGTCCGGTGTTCCGCATCGCCGCACCTCCAGAGTCGCTCTTCCATGCGCTTCGAATCCTACGAATCCGAATCGTTCTACGACGAGATGTTCGGGCCCGACGGCGTGCCGCGCAAAAGCGCGGAGCTTCTCGTCCGGAAGATCTCGGCCCTCGGCGACGGCGAATTGCAACGCCGTCAGCAATCGGCCGAGCGCGCCTTGCTGAACATGGGAATCACGTTCAACGTCTACGGCCACGAAGCCGGCACGGAGAAGGTGTGGCCGTTCGACGTGCTCCCCCGCATCATCGAACACTCGGAGTGGCAATACATCGAGCGCGGGCTCAAACAGCGAATTCGCGCGCTGAATCTGTTCATCGATGACTTGTACCACGATCGCAAGATCGTGAAAGACAAGATCGTGCCGCACGACTTGATCGACTCCGGCAAGTGCTACCTGCCACCGTGCCAAGGCTTCGATCCGCCGGGAGGGGTCTGGTGCCACATCACGGGGACCGATCTCGTACGCGATAGCGACGGCCAATTCTACGTGCTCGAAGACAACCTACGCTGCCCGTCGGGCGTGTCGTACGTGATCGAGAACCGCGAAGTGATGAAGCGGACCTTGCCGCAAGTGTTCGAGGGGCTCGGCGTCGTACCGATCGAAGACTATCCCGAACGGCTATTGGAAACCTTGCAACATTGCTCGCCGCGCGGAGTCGACGATCCGACAGTCGTCGTGCTGACGCCGGGCGCTTACAACTCGGCCTATTTCGAACATTCGTTCCTCGCGCAGCAGATGGGGGTCGAACTCGTCGAAGGGCGCGATCTCGTCGTGACCGACGGCTATGTCTACATGCGAACCACGCACGGCTTGAAACGGGTCGACGTGATCTATCGCCGCATCGACGACGACTTTCTCGACCCGCTCGCGTTCCGCAAAGACTCGACCCTCGGCGTGCCCGGCCTCGCCGAAGTTTATCGCAACGGAAAAGTCGCGCTCGCCAACGCGCCGGGCACCGGCATCGCCGACGATAAGGCCGTGTATGCGTACGTGCCGCAGATGATCAAGTATTACCTCGGCGAGGACATGATCTTGCCCAACGTGCCGACGTTTCTCTGCTCCGACGAGAAACAATGTCAGCACGTATTGGCGAACCTCGACACGCTCGTCGTCAAGCCGACGAACGAATCGGGCGGCTACGGCATCATGCTCGGCCCGAAGTCGACGCCGGAAGAACGCGCCGCGTGCGGCGAGAAGATCCGCGAAAATCCACGCAATTACGTTGCCCAACCGATGCTCGGGCTCTCGCGCGTGCCGTCGTTGATCGGCGACCACTTCGAAGGTCGCCACGTCGACCTCCGCCCGTACATTCTCTACGGCAAAGACATCTTCGTGCTCCCCGGCGGTCTGACGCGAGTCGCCTTGAAGAAGGGCTCGATGGTCGTCAACTCGTCGCAAGGGGGCGGAAGCAAAGATACTTGGGTGCTCGGTGCCGATCTCGTCTCTACGAACGGCCACGCCGCAGCGGTCGAAGGCCAAACGCAATCGGCGGATGGAATGACGCAGACGCTCAACGGCATGACACAAACGATGGCCTCGGCCGGAAAGACCGAATCGTAAGGCTTCGCCCGCGGCTCTACGCCGGCACACTCACTTTAACAACGCATTCTCTCGCCCCACTTTTCGAGCCATCGCACCCATGCTCAGCCGCGTCGCCGAATCCGTCTACTGGATGAATCGTTATCTCGAACGGGCCGAGAACGTGGCTCGCTTCGTCGACGTGAATCACAACCTCTCGCTCGATCTCGGGCGCGGCGTGCGCGAGCAGTGGGAGCCGCTCGTCTACACCACGGGCGATCAAGAAGTCTTTCAAGAGCACTACGGCCACGCTTCGCAGCGCAACGTGATCAACTTCCTCACGTTCGATCTGAAGAACCCGAACTCCGTGCTGTCGTGCCTGAAGAGCGCCCGGGAAAATGCGCGAACCGTGCGCGATATCATCTCTTCCGGCGTCTGGGAGGAGATCAATAAGTTCTATCTCTATGTGAAGAACGCCTCGCACGATGCCCGCGTGCTGGAAGAACCGCACGACTTCTACAACCAGGTGAAGCGCAGCAGTCACCTGATTCTCGGCCTGACGCACGCGACCATTTCGCGCGACGAGGCGTGGTACTTCGCACAAATCGGCCGGCTCCTCGAACGGGCCGATAAGACGTCGCGCATCCTCGACGTGAAGTATTACATTCTGCTTCCCTCGGCGGCCGACGTCGGCACGCCGCTCGACACGATCCAATGGGCCGCGTTGCTGAAATCGGCCGGCGCGCTCGAAATGTACCGCAAAAGCCGGGGCCGAATCACGCCGCGCGACGTCGTCGATTTCCTCTTGCTCGACGGGGAATTTCCGCGAGCCATTCGCTACTGCTTGGCGCAAGCCGAGAGCTCGCTCCGCGCGATCCTCGGCACCGCGCATTCCATGTTCCGCAACGAAGCCGAACGGCGTATCGGCCAGCTCCGGGCCGAACTCGACTACGCGCAGATCGACGACATCATCAACAGCGGACTCCACGAATATCTCGACGGCTTCCAAACCCGCGTCAACGCGATCGGCGGTGCGCTCAGCGACACGTTCTTCGAAATTCGTCCGGTCGGCGCCAACGGGCAGCATGCCGGTCAGTTTCAGTAACAGCTTTTCCGATTCGATCCGCCGAGGAGCCGCACCTCCTCTTCAGCCCGTTCGCTCATTTGCTTTTGTCGGCCGAAATCGTCGATGCTTTTTCACATCAAACATGCGACTCGCTACCGTTACACTCGGCCCGTCTTTTGCGAGCCGATGACGATTCGGCTCCGGCCGCGCGAAGACGTGGCGCAGCGCCTGCTGCGTTACAACTTGTGGATCGATCCGGAACCGGCCGGCATGTCGCACTTCGTCGACCTCGACGGCCACACCGCGACGCAAGTTTGGTTCGATCGACTGGTGACGTCGTTGTCGATCGTCGTTTCGAGTACGGTCGAAACGCTGCGGACCAACCCATTCGATTTCCTGCTCGACCCCGTCGCGCTGCGCCTCCCGATGGTCTACCCGACCCCGATCCAGCATGGGCTCATGCCCTATCTGGAGCTTTCGCCTCCGGAGCCGGGCACAACGGTCGACACCTGCTGCGGCGAGCGGGCCCGCGATCCGGCATTTGCGGAAACGCTGGATCGATTGCTGCGGATCACCGGCGCGCAGACGCTGCCGTTTCTTTCCGAATTGACGAACTGGATCCACAGCACGTTCGAAAAGATCATTCGCGATGAAGGGGCCCCGTGTTCGCCGTCGGAGACGTTACGCACGCGGCGTGGTTCGTGCCGCGATTTGACTGTGCTCTTCAACGAACTCTGCCGCGAGGCGGGGCTCGCCGCGCGGTTCGTCTCGGGCTACCACGAGCGCGAGGGCTCCGACGGCCGGCGCCATTTGCACGCTTGGAGCGAAGTTTATCTGCCCGGGGCAGGGTGGCGAGGGTACGACCCGATGGCCGGCCTCGCCGTCGCCGACCGGCATGTGGCACTCGCCTCCGGTGCCGAACCGATCCTCGCCGCTCCGACCTACGGCACGTTCCGCGGGACCGGCGCCAGCTCGACGATGGACACGCAACTCGTGATCCGCACCGCCGACGGCGACTCCGCCGCCGAAGCGGACATCAACGTCGCCACGGTGTAAGCCTAGCCTAAGGCGAGTTTGACGCAGCCTGCGCGCCTATTTCCTACGGCTGCGCGCAAGCAGATAAACGGCGATCCCCAAGACGGCTGCAGGGACGCCGATCGTCGCGACGAGAAACCAATTCGTTACGGCCCCGAAGAGGAACGTCGAAGCGAACAGCGGAAGCAGAAACCCAATGAAGCATCCGAGCGGAATAATCGGCGGGGGACCTTACGAAAGAGAGCTGACGGACGCATCTTGATTCTAAGAATTACGTCGAACGAAGCGACACCGGAGGCACGCCATGCCGCAACTCCCGCCTCGACCGCAAGAAGCGCTGCAATCCGAGGTGGCGGCCCCGCCCGCAGAGGCTCACGTCGGAGCCGGCAAGACTCCGGAGCAACTCGCGAAAGAGAAGAGGGTCGAGGAACTGAAGAACGAATTGGTGGTCTGTTATAGTGGCCCCGACCCAGGAACCGTCATCTTACAAGCAACGCCGTTCGCCGCGATCATCTCGATGGTGCTGGTCTACTACATCTTCCGACGGCGTCCACGACGTGCCGTGCCCGAGCGAATCTTCGACGCCGAGCTCCGTCACGAAAACGCGTTTAAAACGCTCGATTGAGCGAGAAATCAAGTGATTGCGCAGCCCCTTGTTCCGTGGCGTTTGAGTGCGACATGACAGTATCGGTGTAACCCAGCCGACTCAGCTAAACCGTTTCTTCATCTCCGCCGTCACCGCGGCTTGCAGTTCCGCCGGGTCTTGCGTGCCGTCGAAGAGTGCGGCGCAGATCGATCGACAAGCCCGGTGCAGATCGTCGCCGGGGTCGAGTTTCGCGACGAGGGCTTCGATGGCTGCGCGGTCGATGCCGTCGTCGGCCCCAGGCGCGAGGCCCAAGAGACTGCCGTCGCCGGCGAAGCGGTCGTCGTCGGTTCGGTCGCTGGGGCGGTGATCGAGCCGGGGATCGTAAAGGCCGGCGTCGAGTTCGTCGTCGTCGAACTCGCTATCATCACTGTCGCTAAGATTGAGTCGGTTCATGCTTCTGCTCCCCTACCGCGAAACCCGAAGTGCGAGGCGACCGGATGAAATCGTATACGGAACATCTCACGCTGACGCTGCCCGAGCGAATGGCATTCGAAAACATCACGCCGCGGGTCGAAGCCGCGCTGCGCAAAAGCGGCATCCAAGAAGGGATTCTACTCTGCAACGCGATGCATATCACGGCCTCGGTCTTCATCAACGACGATGAGCCGGGCCTGCACGAAGACTACAAACGCTGGCTCGAGCTACTCGCTCCCTTCGACGCCTCGCCGCAAAGATACCGGCACAACCGAACCGGCGAAGACAATGCCGATGCGCATATGAAGCGGCAAGTCATGGGGCGTGAAGTGGTCGTTGCCGTGACGGCCGGCAAGCTCGACTTCGGCCCGTGGGAACAGATCTTCTATGGAGAGTTCGACGGCCGCAGACCGAAGCGGGTGATGATTAAAATCATCGGTGAATAGCGTGAGCGAAGCACGTTCATCGGCGGACGAATGAGCCGTTCTACGGCCGAAAGAGAAGCTTTTGCGGTTTTGCCGAATAAATGGCGCAATGCTTCTACGTGCGCGAAAAGCTTCTTGAGTTCGACGGGCTTGAGCTCAAGAGTTGAGCGGCCTTTTCGCCGCAGTGCGAAGCCTGCCGAGCGACCGCACGGCTTACGCTTTCGACACGGCCCGAAAGTTCCGGCGCGTAAAACTCGACCAAGTGTCGGCCGCGCGAAAACGGTGCTTGAATCTATTTCGATCGGACGGCAAGTTTGATTCAGAACCTGCAAACGAAATGTTATCGAGCGATGTAAAGGCGGCGGCCAAGACGACCGCAGCCTCGCTCGAACGAACGTGAAGCAGGCGGCGGTGGGCAGCGATTGCGGCGAATTTCCAGGCGTAGCTAAGAGGGTGAACGTCATGCTCAGCGGCAACGAGTTTTCGATGGGCCCGGTTTCGAGTTCGGCCGGTGCGAACATCGTGCATATTCCGGTCGACGCCTCTTGGCCGCTCGCGCCGCAGCGCCGCGACTCCGTCGCCGAGGCCTTGCACCGCAAATGGCGCGAAAGCCGAGTTCGGCTGCAATTGGCGATCGACATCGTCGAATCGCCGGTGTTGCTGCTCTATACGACGGGCGAAGTGGCGGCGACGAATCGGGCCTGGCGCATGGCCGCGAAGCTGAACGACATTCGAGATGCGAAGTCGCTAGTCGGCATGAACTATCTGAACGCTTTCCGCGCCGGTGCCGCGGAAGGAAACCGCGACTCGGCGATTTCCGCCGAGGGAATCGAAGGGGTGCTGGAAGGGCGAAGCCGCTCGTTTTATTACAAATATCGCTGGTACACGCCCACCGAACAGCGGCTCTATGCGATGCTTGCCTGGCAGATCGAAGAAGAAGGAACGGCCTATATCGCCGTCTCGCACGAGTTGCTCGAAGCCCATGCCGCTTGGTAAGAGCAGGGACCGGCCGAACCGCACGCCTGCCCGCCGGCCGACGGATTGCGAGAAGAATGCTGCCTGAAATGCTGGGTTTGCTTTATGCAGGCCTAAAGCCGATATTTGGTGCGACGAACTGCGTCGTACTTTGGCGGCTTTTCAGGATAGCGAATCTATGCGCGTGCTCTACGTTGCGGCGGAGTGCAAACCGTTTTCCAAAGCCGGCGGAGTCGGCGACGTCGCCGGGGAACTACCGCCGGTGCTGAAAGAGGCGGGTGTCGACGTCGAGATCGTCACGCCGTGGTACGGCCAAACGTCGATCGACGACTACCAGATCGCGTTCAATGGCGTGCAAGAACGGGTCGGCATCGTGCGGCCGACGCTCAAAGGAGTGCCGGTCCATTTCATCAAGAATGCGACCTACTTCGAGACGAATTATCTCGCGCCGAATGCCCGCAAGCCGCCGTATGCGGACGCGCACCTCTTCAAGAAAGACTACTCGACACCGTACGTCGACAGCGATCGCTATCCGTTTTTCGACGACGCGCTGCGGTTCTCATTCTTCTCCGAAGCCTGCTTGAAATTGATCGAAACGCGCAAGCCCGACATCGTGCATATCAACGATTGGGTGCTCGGTTATCTCTTCGGCAGGATGGAGCAGCTCGGGCTCAAAACGAAGCGCGTGCTCACGATCCACAACATCGGCTATCAGGGAAACTTGGGCGTCGATCGGATCCGTGGCTGGACCGCGGAATCGATCGCGAACGACCCGAAGCTCGGGCCGTTGTTTACCGATCCGCGGCCGGAATGGGAGAGCATCAATCCGCTTCGGCTCGCGATGGAGCTCGCGCACCAAACGAACACGGTGAGCCCGCATTACAAGGCGGAAATCACGCAAAGCGAGGATCCTGCGCGCTACTTCGAAGGAGGCAAAGGGCTCGAGCCTTTCGCAGCAAGGCTCGATCGCGAAGGGCGCTTGCACGGCATTCTCAACGGCTTCGAATACAAGACCGCGCCAAGCGATGCGGGCTTCGCCGAAACGCTCGCGCGGAAGGCCGATGCGAAGCGTGCGCTCGCGAAAGACTTTGCCGAAGCACCGACGTTTTTGCTGGGCTTCGTCGGGCGCGCGGTCGAGCAGAAGTTCAAGCTGCTCACCGAGGAATTCGACGGCCGAAGCGTACTCGAACACATCCTCGAAATGCCGGGCGTGAGCGTGGCCGTCGTCGCGACCGGGCAGCGGGAGTACGAAGACTTTTTGCGAGGGCTCGCGGATCGGCCGAACCTGGCTGCGACGATCGCATTCGACCGGACAAAAGCCCAGCAAATCAGCCTCGGAAGCGATGTTTTCTTGATGCCGAGCCTCTTCGAGCCGTGCGGCATCACGCAGATGGAGTCGCTGAATTGCGCTACGCCTCCGCTGGTGCGCTGGACCGGCGGGCTCGTAGACACGGTGCGCCCGCACACGGCCATCGATGGCACAGGCTTCGGCTTCGACGGCCGATCGCGCGAGGAAGTGCTGCGAAACCTCGTGGGCTCAGTGCGCGAGGCGCGAGATCTTTACACGCGAAATCCGACGAAATTCGCCGAACTGCAGCGACGCGGCTACGGCGAGCGATTCCTCTGGGCCGACGCGGCAAAACGCTACGTTTCGGATCTTTATGAACCGGCAATGCGATCGTAATACGAAGCGACATCAGGCCTGCGACATGGGCTGCCCAAGCTGGTGCATCAGGCCCGGAACTGACGCCAGCTCCTCTTCGACGAGTGCCTGCGGCGACAGTTTTCCGAAATTTGAAAAAGCAAACTGTTGTCGGCACCCACGATTTGCCGAAACTAGGTTCTCACGCGGCGTTCCGGGCGGTATTAAACCCGCTATGGGAGCGGCTTTTAACGCGAATCGCACAGGTTCCAAAAGATTTTCTATTAACCTCCTTGACGCCGAGCCGAAGTTAAGGCAAACTCTGGCCCATGCAGTTGGGGACGTCGACCGGTAAAACAGTCGCTCGTCGCTCGGAAGCAGAGTGATTCCTCTGGGAATCGCGAAAGCCATCCGACGAAACGAACGATATTTGAAAATACCTGGTTGACACGAAGAAAACGAACCGATAAGTTGGTTTCTTCACGACGCAAAGAAGTGTTCACCTAACGGTGGCCAAAGATCGCATTCTTCTGGTTCTGTTCTTGAGCGACTGGCTTTAAGCCAATCGGACCAAGAACGGGAATCAACCGAGAATTCGGCCTCTGCCTACCGGCAGTAAGGTCAGCACCCGTTTTGCGACGGGTGCTGATTTTGTTTGTTCTTTGACAATTTGGTTTGCGGTAATTTGTGGCATCTGAAAATTGACTTAATAGTCAATGGCCTAAACAGCCATTGATTGATTCGGGTCAGTTCTCACGGCACTTAGACAAAATTACTCGGCAATCTGCGCGAAGGTACCAAAGCTTAACTGCGGCGGGAAATCGAGCCGGTTGTTGAAAGATCTAGAATGATCAGGTCGCTCCTTAACGGGAACGGCCTGTGAATAGGTTGCACACAAGATTCCAGCTTTCGTAAAGAACGTTGGATAAATGTGGTCAAGCTATTAAGGGCGTATGGGGGATGTCTTGGCGATAAGAGGCTCTAAAGGACGTGGAAGACTGCGATAAGCTCGGGGAAGCCGTCAAACAGGTTTTGATCCCGAGATTTCCGATACACGTCCGCTGAATCCATAGGCGGGCGGAGCTAACGCGGACAACTGAAACATCTCAGTAGCCGCAGGAATATAAAGAAAACTCGATTCCCTCAGTAGCGGCGAGCGAAGGGGGAGTAGCCCAAACCGCGAAGGTTTTCCTTTGCGGGGTTGTAGGGCCCTTCACATGAGAGTTACCAAGCAATGCACTAGCTGAATCTTCTGGCAAGTTGAACCACAGAGGGTGACAGTCCCGTAAGCGACAGCGCATTGCCTCTCGAGGGGTACCTGAGTAGGTCGAGCCACGTGGAATCTCGACTGAATCTACGGGGACCATCCCGTAAGGCTAAATACTACTTATCGACCGATAGTAAACTAGTAGAGCGATTGAAAGATGAGAAGAACCCCGGCTAGGGGAGGTAC
>JAIOPP010000093.1 GCA_021413845.1 Planctomycetia bacterium
GATCTCCAATTCCGCTTCCCGTAACTTCTGAATGATCTGCTCGACCTGCAAACGCTTCGTGCCCATGATCCCCTCCCTTTTTCAAGTGATGGTCGTCAGTCTACGACTGACGACCGGACTCGTTTAAGGGGGGCAGGTCAGTCGCCCGCATTCCCGCTCGCTGCGAGAATCGTTCCGTCAGGAGGGAATTAAAGATGAGTGTTTGCACTGCCTATGAGTCACATGAATGGATTGTCTACTCGACCGTCGTACGATACGACCCTCTTGGGCCGCAGCGCTCTCGTTACAGTTGGCAGCAAACCTGCTGCCTGATGGTACAGTGCGCTAGCTGCGGAATGGCAGGCGCGGTCTGGGCGCCTACGTCGGCGGAGTGGCTGGCTGCCTTTCATGCTTCTCACCGCCCCTATCGTTGGGCGGACGCGTCCCGTGTAAGGCAGGAGGGTGTAGCCATGCCGGTTATGGTGCGGCGGCAGCCTGGTAAAGTCTGCGAGTGCATTGCTTCGGGGCGAGTTGATGATCCTGGTGAGTACGAACGGCTTCCGGATCCGCGCGAACGCCCACCAAATGACTTCTACCAAAGTGACTCCCCGCTCACCGATCAGGAGAAACGGGATCTCGATGACCTAGCTAATGTGGTTGTTGAGGGCGGGCTGTGTAGCCGCTGGTTCTCGTCTTTCGTTCGGCACTGCGGCCAGCATGCGGAAACCCAAACCTCCCTTGCCGCCCGCGTCATTGCCGGACGCATCGAACACTGGCAGTCCAAAGGCCCGCACATGTCACCCGGTCTCGTCGCCTTTTTGTTGCGTTCGACGATCGCCGTCAGTAGCAGATCTGTTGCCATCATTTGCCGTTGACTACCCCGTGAAGCTACAGTCGAAACCGCGGTAAGCATGTTACTACCTTCGGAGTTGATTGATGCCCAGATACCGCAGCACTACGGATGGTGCCGCCACACTTGTCGGCAAGCTACTGCTCCTCATCGCAGAGAGCCCCGAGACTTCAGCCACGCTGGCCGCGAAGCTCAACGTCTCCTCGCGACAGGTGAACCGCTACATCTTGCAGTTGATCGCGGCAGGGTGGCTGATCGAACGCGAAGGCGAATGGTTGAGACACGACTATCACTTCGTGCTGAAGTCACCAAGGATCGTGATGCCCGCAGTGCCGCAATCGAAGATCAAGCGACCGAAGAAAAAACGAGCGAAGAAGTCTGATAGGAGTTGAACGCCCTCCGATACGTACCAGCCCTGTCGGAGCGAAGCGTAACAAAGAGGCTGGGGATCGTGGAGAAATCAACATGGACGAAATCAAGGTGAAGGTTGTCGAGTTCGGCGACCGCAAGCACTACCAGATGCAGTATTCCGACCCAGTGACGCGTAAGAAGAAGACGCGGTCGACCGAGGTCGAAAAAACGGGGCTCAAAAAGGACCGGAATGAGGCGGAACGCGTCGCGGCGAAGTGGGAGGCTGAACTGCGTGAAGGAAGGTATTCCTCGCCCAGCAAGACTCTTTGGTCGCACTTCCGTGAAAGCTACGAAGCACAGGTTCTGAGCGGCTTGTCAAAACGAACGCTTCAACAAAGCGATATTGCTTTCGACATGGTCGAGCGGCTGTTAAACCCGCAACGTGTCCATGATGTCACGGCACAGCGACTTTCTTGGTTGGCTGCGGAGTTGCGGAAGGAAACGAAAGTTGGCGAGAAAACGAAACCCGGTTTGTCGGAATCGTCGATCAAGAGCTACTTTGCGCATTTGAAGGCGGCTCACCGATGGGCCGAACGTGTTGGCATGATCGCCAAGGCGCCCGTGTTTCCGAAACTGCATCGCGCTTCGAGTAACGATTCCGCGAAGGGACGTGCCTTGAGCGGGGAAGAGTTTGACCGAATGATCGCTGCGGTGCCGAAGGTTGTCGGAGAGGGCCGGGCGGCGGAATGGCAGCGATTCCTACGTGGCCTATGGATGTCGGGCTTTCGCGTCGGCGAATCACTCGTACTGTCTTGGGATGAAGGGGCCGGAATCGTCGTCGACATCGCAGGCCGCAACCCGGTTGCGCACATCGAGGCCGATTCGCAGAAATCGCACCGTAGCGAAACGATTCCCTTGGCACCGGAGTTCGGCGAGCTTCTTAAAGCCGTACCTCCAGATCAGCGCCAGGGGGCCGTGTTCTCGCCGATCGACCAGAAGGGAAAGCGAGCGTCGCTGGAAGTCGCAATTCGCACGATCAGCGAGATTGGCCGGAAGACGAATGCGAAAACTTGGACGAACGCCAAAAGCGGTAAAACAAAGTGTGCGACCGCTCACGATCTACGTCGTTCGTTCGGTACCCGCTGGGCCTCTCGCGTGATGCCCGCCGTCTTGCAGCAAATGATGCGGCATGCGAGCATTCAGACGACGATGCGCTTCTATGTCACCCGCAACGCAGTCACTGCGGGGGATGTGATCCGCGAAGCCTTCGAGAAAACCCAGTCTGGTAACAGTTCTGGTAACAGTTCTGGTAACAGTGCCCCTTCAGCGCATGAAAAAAGCACCCACGAGTCTTAGTCGTAAGTGCTTTAGTCGTATGACACTCGGAAGAGTGCCCCCTTCAGGACTCGAACCTGAAACCCGCTGATTAAGAGTCAGCTGCTCTGCCAATTGAGCTAAGAGGGCGGCGGCGGAAGCCCCTTATCATATCGATTCGCGACCGGCTCTCAAGGGGCCTGACGCTCGTTTTGCCGGCCGAATTTTTGCCTAGCTTTTATCGCGCCAATCGACCCCTTTCGCCGGCGTTCGCCGCCCTCTTCTCCGCCGTGCGCGTTACTTTGCGTGGTCTTGCGGCTTTATCCCTTTGACATGGCCGCCGAAGCTGAACATCGTCGGCTTGTACTCCCCGACGATGTCGACCTGCGATTTTTCCGGGATCGCGTTCTCCAGGCCGGCCGCCCAGTAGATGCCGTTGACGATCAGCCGTCGCGTCCCTTCGTATTCCAAGTCGACCGCGGCTCCGGTCGTCGTCGTGAAGGCTCGGCCGGTCTTGCCCGACTTCGGCGCTTGGTACGACTTCGTCCACGCGATCGGCATCATCGGATCGTTCTTCGCGCCGGCTAGGGCGGGGTCGTCGAACTTCATGCCGGCGACCACTTGCCCGAGCACGAGCGGTTGCGAATCGCCCGGTAGCGGCAGTCGCACGCCGTACACATCGCTCGGCGCGAAGACATCGCCGTCTTTGATGCCGCGCAGAATCGGGTGCGATGCTTGATCCTTCACGAGAATGCCGCGGGCCGCTTCCGACTTATGCTTGCCGTGATGGCTGATCCACGTCTCGCCGAGCACCTGCCGGCCGAACCCGCCGTCCCAGGCCCCTTGGGCGCCCCAAGAATAAGCGGCGTACTTGCTATCGCCTTTGATGTTGAATGCGTGCGTCGCCGTGCGTAGGCCGACGATCGGTTTGCCGCTCTCGACGTAGTCGTCGATATGTTGCATCTGTTCGTCGGGCAGATTGCGAAAGCGCAGCAGCATCACGCAGACGTCGGCCGTCTTCAACGCTTCGAGGCCCGGGATGTTCGTTTGAAAGTCGGGTTTGATCGTGCCGTCGCTCGGGTCGATCGGGAAGAGGACCGTGCATTTGAAGCCGTGCTGCTTCGACAGGATCTTGCCGAGTTGCGGCAGCGCTTCTTCCGAGCGGTATTCATCGTCGCCGCTGATGAGCACGACATGCTTCCCCTTGCCCGGCCCTTCGCCCCCTGCATACACGACCCACGACGTCGCGCCGTCGGCGGCGAAGGCGAGCGGCAGCGGCGACAGGAGTGCGAACGACGATACGATGCTCAAAGCGAGAGCGAGCTTCATGACAAGTTCCTTGCGTGCGGCGGCGAAGCGATTCACGGGCAAGCGGATATCTTACTCACCCGCCGCGACGATAGAAAGCTTGCCGCGTCGTCGAATCGCGGCGCGACTATTTGCGCGGAGGCGCGCCGTCGATGAAACCGCTCTATTTGCCCGCACTCGGGACGCCCAGAACGTTCTTGCGATCGGCTTCGCTCAGCCAGCCCGCGACGTTGAGCGCGAAGCGACTCACGCCGGCGTCGTCCCAGAACCTCTCATAGAAACTCGTGAAGCCGCAGTGCAGCAGCAGCCGGCTCGAGCCGGGGAGCTCGAACGTGGCGATCAGCGGCAAGCCGTTCGAGGCGTAGCAGACGGGCCTCAGCCATTGCCCGGAGATGCTGCTGATCGTCGTCCCTTCGAAAAGAGTTTCGACGTTGTGAAAGAGAGGCGAGCTTGGGTCGAAGCCGGGGCTTCCCTCTTGGCGACGCTTCAACTTCTGCTCGCCGAGGTAACTGCCTGTGATCGTCGTTCCCGGCGCGATCGCGTTCAACACGGCAAGCGCTTCGGCCGTGAACGGCGCGTTGTCCGCAAGCAGGCAGACCGCGAGCCGGCCCGCCCGCCAGCGATCGAGGATGGCCTTTAGATGGCCGGGAGGAAGTCGGTTGGCTTCCGAGGAAAAAAGCCAGAGCTGGCGGGTGCCGTCGAGCTTCGAGGCAAACGTCGCGAGCGGCGGCAGCGGAGCGTTGATCCGTTCGACGGCGTAGCCCTTCGACGAAAGTGCGGCCGGCAACGGCGACTCGTCGATCTCCTCGTCGAGATAGAACGACACGATGATGATCTTCTGCCCCTTCATCTGACCGTCGGCGATCAAATCGTTGATGGAGCCCTTCAAGTTGCCATGCCTGTCGCGCAAGGCCTCGGGCGAATCGGTGGCCGTGCGCGCTCGCAGGCCTACGTTGGCGCTTTCAGTTAAGCCGCTTACCTCTCCGAGCTCGCGGCGCTTTCCCGCCGGCGAACCGCGCGGGGAGGAGCCCGCCGCAACGCCGGACGGCAAAGGAGAAACGGCCGAACCGGTCATTCCGCCGAGTGCCGAGGGCCTTTGTTCATTGCCGGTTTGCGAGAGGGTTCGTTGGCCGAGCGATGCCATCCCTTCCGCCAGTCCCGTTCCGCCGACGGTCGCTCCGCTCGCCACCGTAGTTCCCGTCGCGGCGACCATTCCTTCGCTGGTTCGTAGTCCTGCGCTGTTGCCGGCCGCCGACGATTTGCCGCGCGCTCCCAGGCCCGTCGTCGCGGTTCCCGTTGCGGAACCTGCGATGTCGCCGACGTCGCCGATCTCGCGCCGTGTTCCGGATGCTAAGCCGGAGGCGGTGCCCGTTCCGCCGGCGACTCCGCCGCTAGGAGCGGCCGATGCCGTGCCGGTCGTGCCGCCGAGAGCCGAGGGGCGCAGGCCGGAGCCCGTTTGTGCCACGGTTCGCTCGCCGAGCGAAGAGCCCGACCCGGAAATCGCGGGCTGCATGCCGACCGCGGTTCCGCTCGTGGCGTTACCTTGCGTCATGGTCGGTCCGACGGCTGCCGCGAGCGCTCCGCCGGAGAGTTGGTTCGTGGCCTCGGTCGCGGATCCGACGGCGCGTCCTCGCCCCGGCCGGCCGATCGCCGCGGCGGCCGTGGCTTGTCCGGAAGTGCCGTCGCCGGCGGCATCGGCGCGTCGCATTCCTACGGAAGAACTGCCGGCGGTCGCTCCGCTGCCGGCGCCAAGCGGCGATGGAAGCGAGGTGTTCGATGCGAGCGATTGTTGGGGCGTGCCTTGGTCGCCGCGCGTGGTCGTCGTCAGCACGGCTTCGAGCGACGCGCCGCCGGAAACCTCGGCCGAGGCCGAAGTCGGAGCGGTCGGCACGGCGACCGCGACGGTTTCCATTCCCGCGGCTGCGCCGCCGGCGCTCGAGCGTTGCGGCCGATTCGTCGGAGTCGTCGTCGGCGCGGAGTCGCTCGGTTCGGGAGCTTCGGCGCGCGAGAGCGCGGCCGGAGCGGCGGAGCCCGGCGCAAGGGTAATCGCCGGCGAAAAGGTCGGCGCGACCTGTCCGGCGGACGACGCGGCCGCTTGGCGCTGCATCGTCTGCACCGGTGACATCGCTCCGGCGAGCGGCGCTTGTTGCGTCGCGCGCGCGGCTGCCGCTTCGGTCGCGGCGAGCGGCATCGAATCCGCGGTTTGCGTGAGTCGTCGAGCGAGCGCCGCCGCGACATCGGCCGAAGCGGTTTGGTCGGGCATGTCTCGCCGTGTCGGCGACGTCGGCTCGACGGTCGGCCGTAAGCGATCCGCAGCGCGAGGATCGACGGCGTTCACGCGCCGGCTCGGTGCGGCGGCCGCTTCGCGACGAGCCATTTCCAAACTTTCGGCAGCAAGCGATTGCTTGAGCTCCGCGACGGCCGTCGGCTTCTGTTGCGGCACGGCCTCGGTCGTGAGCTTTTCTTCGAGCTCGCGACGGTTCAGTGTTTCTTTCGGCAGCACGTCGTTGCGCTGCGGGGTCGAGAGCTCGACCCGAGCCATCTCGATCGGCGTCGGTTTCGGCTCGCGCGTCGGCTCCGGTTCGACCATCGACTCCTTCTCGGCCTTCAGTTGCTCCGGTGTTTTCGGAGTGACTTCGATCTTCGCCTCGTCGCGAATCTCGGTATCGGCGGGACGCGTGAGCTCCGTGGCCTTGTCGTCGGGAGCTTGGGCGGGGATGTAGTCGGGAATCGTCACCGCGACTTCCTCGTTCAGCGACAGGGAAGCGTCGGATACCGGCGACAGCGATGCGCTGAGGAAATATTGCCGCGACCAGAACAAGAGCGAGACGTGAAACACGAGGCTGAGAAAGATTCCGAGTTGCAAACGTCGCTGCGAGCTGCCGCGCAACAGCGCCGCACCGATCAACAGAAACAGCGCGACGACGCCGGTCGAGCCGATTTGAACCCAAGCGTTGCGATACCAAACCTGCGTGAGGAAGTCGCTGTTGGGGTTCGTGTAGATATAGCCGGCCAAGCCGCCGGCGGTGATCAGCAGCAGCAACGTGATCGGCCACCACTGCTCGTCGAAGTCGGCAAGCCTATCGGGCGAGATCTTTCGCACGACTTGCTGCTTCGCGGTCGTATGGGTGACGGACATAAGGCGATCCGGCGGTTAAGTGTCCGAACGGTGCGACTATCGGCGGGGTTTAGTTTCCGGCAGCTGCGGAGGTGATACGGCAATCACGGATGTCGACCTTGGCGCATAAATTCATTACGGCGACGACGTACTTGAGATCGCAATTCTCGTCTCCTCGGATAATGACGGTCTGCCGGCCCGGGTTGTCGGCCTGCGCTTGCCGCAGAACGGCCAGCAGTTCCTCCGGCGTGAGGTTGCGACCGGCCAGGAAGATCTTCCCGCCGCGATCGACGTTGATCGTCATCTCTTTGGGCTTCGCGATGCGGGCCATCGCTTCATCGGCCTTCGGCAGCACTAAGTCCATCTCCCGCTCCGCTTCTTCGAAGCGTGCGGCGACGAGAAAGAAAATCAACAACTGAAACACGACGTCGATCATCGGCGTCAGGTTCAGCTTGTTGAGTGCCGAAGATTTTTTAATTCGGACGGGCATAATCCAACACCTTCACGATTTCAGACCAGCGGCAAGCTCCGGAGACCGATCAGGTTTCTTTCTTGGTTCTACTTCGGAACGATCGCCGGAATTCGTTCCGGCGCGGCGGCATGACTCTCCGGGTGCGCGGCGGCGTTGTCCGATTCCCCGCTCAACGATTGACGATTGACTCGCAACTTCCCTTCGAAGCGTTCCCACTGCGGCAGCATCGCGAGGACGAATTCATCGAGATCGCGAAACAGGCTTTGAATGCGCCCTTCGAAGTAATGCGCGAGCACCGCCGCCGGAATGGCGACGCACAAGCCGGCGAACGTCGTGACCAGCGCCACGTAGATGCCGCGCGCAAGTAGCTCGGCCTTGTTGGTGTGCAGCGTGGAGTTGGCCGTGTCGAAGAAGGCCATGATCATCCCTTGCACGGTCCCGAGCAATCCGATCAACGGCGCGACCGATACCTGTAGCTCGATGGGGCGGACGTTCTTGTACAGCTTTTCCGCCTCACGCTCGTTGACTTCCTTCAGCGTGGCTTCGAGTTCGGCGTACGGGCGACCGATCTTCAATAACACGGCGCGAATTACGGTCGATGCGACCGACGGATACTTCATGCATGCGCGGTAGGCGGCCCGCGGGTCGACGCCGCCTTGGCGTTTCGACAACTCGCCGAGTTCTTGAATCAATTTCGGCGGCATGAGTTTGCGTCGTCGCAAGCCGAGCATCCGCTCGAACGAAAAGCAAACGACCGCTACCGAAGCGAGGTAGATCGGATACATCAACGGCCCGCCGGCGTTCGCGAGCTCGAATAAATTGATGGCCGGGATTTCCTTCGGCGGAAGCGGGGCTTCGACCGGCTGCCCGTTCGGAGCGGCTAGCGCTTGTTGCGCCAGTTGCTCGGCCTGCTGCATCCGATCGTTCGTACCTGCCCCGCGCGCGCCGGGACCGGTTCCGGTGGGAATCGGTTGCGCCAAAGCCGGCAACGCCGCGCCGACCGCAGAAGCTGCGAGCAGCGCGACGAGGAAAAATCGAGAACCGAAAATCCGTTGCATACCGACGAACTCCGAATGCTTCGAGCCGTGTCGCAAGTGCGACACGTACTCGACGACGAACCTATTTACCGAGATCGGCGAGCCGCTTCTTCGCGAGCGCCGCTTCTTCATACTTCGAGTATTTATCGACGACTTCCTGATACGACCGCTTCGCTTGATCGAGCTTGCCGAGCACCTCGAAACATCGGCCCGCCTCGAACTGCGAGCGAGCTTGCCACTCCGGGTAGGCGTATCCGTAGGCGACCTTAAAGAAATGCTTCACCGCTTCCGTATGGTTTTTACGGGTGAAATAAATCTCGCCGATCATGAAGCGGGCTCGCGCGCCGATTTCTCGATCGGTCTCTTCGGTGACTTTTTCGAAGATCGCCAACGCTTCATCGGCGGCCCCGCTCTGGTACTTGGCCCAGCCGCGCTCGTAGTTGATCTCCGGCAGATACGGCGACTTCGGGTTGAGCTGAGCCGCGGCATCGAGCAGTTGCAGGGAACCCGACCAATCTTCCAGTTGCGCGGCCGCTTGTCCGGCGTGCAGCAGCGAGAGCAGGGCGAAGTCGGGCCCTTGCGGCGACTTCACGCGGGTATACGAGGCGAGCGCTTCTTTATACTTCGCTTGCTTGAACTGCGATTCCCCTTCCATGAAGGCGGCGTCTTGCGCGAGCTTACCGTTGGGGAAGTTCTTCTGTTGGAAGCGAAACCACTCTTCGGCCTTCGGGAACTTATCTTGATGGAAGTAACTCCAGCCGAGTTTGTGCGCGGACTTCTCGGTTAGCTCCGCCGAGTCCGATTTTTCGCGGGCATCGTAATAAGCATCGACGGCGGCCGCATAGTCTTTGCGAGCATACGCCTCTTCGCCGACATGAAACAAAGCTTCGGCGGCCTGTTCGCTCTGCGGAAATTCCTTGGCTAGCCGACCGAACGCCGCGGCCGACTCCTTCGCGTTGCCGGCGTTCTTCCGAATCCATCCGATTTCGTACAGCACCTTCGGCGTACCGGCGTATCGCGTGTCGCTCTGGAGCAGCTTCTCGAACGTCGCGAGTGCATCGGTGTTTTTGCCGATCCCCTCTTGGCAGAGCCCGAGCACGTAATAGGCGTCGGTAAGATCCTTGCCCGTGGGCTTGGATTTAAGGAACTCGTTGAGGTCTGCGATGGCGAGATCGAAATGCTCGAGTTGCTGATGCGCGAGCGCTCGGGCATAACGGGCTTTCGCGGCCAGCTCGGCCGGTGCGGCGCTTTTCAACAGCCCATCGAGCGCGGTGATCGCCCCGGCGGCGTCTCCTTGGCCGATGAGGGCCCAAGACAGGCCGTAGCGCGCGTAAGGGACGAGCGTGCTTTGCGGATAGCCGTCGAGCACGCGGCGGTAAGCGGCTTCGGCTCCCTTAAGGTCGCCGGCGGCATAGGCGAGTTCGGCGGAACGATATTCGGCCGTGTCGCGCAATCGGCTCTTCGGATACTTGGCAAGGAATTCCGACAGCGCGGCCTGCGCACCGGCCGCGTTGCCGGCTAAGCGGTTCGTTTCGGCCAGGGCCAGCAGCGTGTCATCGGAACCGAGACGCTCGGGCGCGGCTTGCAACGCCGCGCGGAAATCGGCGATCGCGCCGGCGTAGTCGTTCGTCGCTTGGCGACTCAGCCCGAGCAGATGACGGGCCTCGGATTTCAAGGCCGGATCGCCGAGCAGATCGGCTTGCTTGGCGAGCGAATCGATCACGCCGGCGTGTTTGCCTGCGAGCGAGAGGGCGAGGGCTCGGCGGACGATCCACTTCGCGCGGTCGGCATGTTGCGTAGGAACGGCGGCGAAAAGTTCGTCGTAAGCCGTGACTGCCGATTCGTGCTTCCCGGCGCGAAGCAGAGCCTCGGCATTGATGTAGAGCACATCGTTTCTCAAGTTCGCGCCGGTGCCGGCCGGCAATTTGAGAAAGGCGACGGCGAGATCGCGAGCCTCGTCGTTGCGGCCGAGTTCCAAGGCCATGAAGGAGGCGAGATAGCGGGCCTGCGGCGCGAGGGGATCGGCCGGGAATTTTTCGTAGACGGCCTTATAGGCCGCGAGCGATTCCGCACGACGCTCGGGTTGCTCGTAGAGAGCGTCGGCAAGATCGAGCATGAGTTGCGGCGCGAATTTCGAGGCCGGAGAGTTTCTCAACGCGGCGGCGAAGCGCAGCGCGGCGTCGGCCGGTTGCTTCGATTTCAACAGCGCGCGGCCGGCCCAATGCGAGGCTTCGGCCGCGGCGTCTCCCTTGCCGTCCGCGAGCGGCGCAAGCTTCGCCGCTACGGCCGGATAGTTGCCCGCGAAGTAATCGCTTTTGCCCGCGGCAAGTAGAGCCGCGGCTTTGTATTGCGAGCCGGGAAAGCTCTTCGGCAAGGCATCGTAAACCGCGGCGGCTTCGGCGAACCGTTTCCGATCGTAGAGGCAGCCGGCTTGACGGAGCAGGGCATAGTCGGCGGCGTCGTAGCCTGGGGTCGCCGCGGCGGAGGCGAAGATCTTTTCGGCGGCGTCTAAGTCGCCGGCGGCCGAAAGAAGCTCGGCTCGTCGAACATCGACGTCGACGCGCAGCGCGTGCTTCGGAAACTTAGTGAGGAACTCGACGTAAGCGGCTTGCGCTTCCGCTCCTCGGCCGAGTTCGTCGAGCGTTACGCCGAGCGCGTACAGTGCATCGGGCAGCAACGGATCGGCAGCGAATTCGGTGACGAAGCGGCGGTAGAGATCGGCCGCCGGGGCTTTCTTATTCTGGGCGTAAAGCGCTTCCGCCTCGAAGTAGACCGTCTGCGGAAGATGCTTCCCGGTCGGATGCGACGTCAGCAAGGCGGCGAGGGTCTTCTCGGCGGCTGCGAACAGTTCGGCTTTGCCGGCCTGCGCCGCGTTGAACTGCGCCATGCCGAGGTACAGTCGCGACGACGCGATCAGCTCGAACTTGGGATCGAGCGCAATGAGCCGCTCGAAGGCCGCGATCGCGCCGGCGTAATCTTTGGTTTGCAGCTTGCAAATACCGAGGTAATGGGACGCCTCGGCGACCCTTTTATCTTGCGGAAAGCTTTGAATGAACTTGGCCCATTCGTCGGCCGCGAGATCGAACGCCTGGCGGTTATGTAAGCCGCCGGCCGTGTTGAACTGTAGGTTGGCGGCGCTGCTCGCCGGTGTTTGAGCCTGGGCGACGTCGGCAAACATGCAAAGAGCGAACGGCGCGATCAACAGCGGGGAGCCGAGCGCGGCGGACTTCAAAAAACTGCGGAAGATAGACCGGAACGAAATCATCGTCTTCCTCTTCGAGCGGGATGCGGAAGCCGGGGGCGAGGCCGGCTGACATTTCAACGGGGGTGCAACCCGACATTATTGCAGGTTCGCGAAAGCGCAGCGAGAGGCTGCGGGAACTACGCCGGCCTGTTAGGCGGAATTTCGCTTTATGCTTTCGCGAAAAGCGAGGCCACGGCGCGACCTTTCCCATCTTCCGTGGCATAAAACGGCCGTTTTTCCACATCGAACGCCGTCTGCGGCGAAATACCGAGCGCCGTAAAGATCGAGGCGTGCAGATCCATCACGCTGACCGCATCTTTAATGGCCGATAACGGACGCTCCGGCGCGGTTGCTCCGTGGACATAGCCCCGACGCATCCCGCCGCCGAACATCACGACCGACGAGCCGGCAGTGTAGTGCCGATGCTGCCCGTAGTGCTTCATCTCTTGGATGACGTCGGTCGGTGCCGTGGCTTGGTCTCGGGCGTTCGAGCCCGGTCTTCCTTCGATGAGCATATCGCGGCTGAATTCGCTGGCGATGATGACGAGGGTCCGTTCGAGCAGCCCGCGAGATTCGAGATCGCGCACGAGCTGCGCGATCGGACGATCGATCTCCTTCTTCATCCTGACGAGGGTCTCGTGACCATCCTTGTGGGTGTCCCAATGAAGGAAGGGAACGTACTCCGTCGTGACTTCGACGAACCGCGCTCCCGACTCGACGAGCCGGCGCGCCAGCAGACACCCTCGACCGAAGCGGCCGGTATCGTAACGCTCATAGCTTTCCTTGGGTTCGAGCGAGATGTCGAACGCGGCCCGTTCGTCGGCGCTTAAGAGTCGATAGGCGTTTTCCATCGAACGGAGGAGCGATTCCTGCTGGAAATCGCTCATGCGGTCTCTGTTCGGATTCCCGTCGACGAGCCGGCGATAGAACTTGTGGCGATCGGCGAAGCGGCCCGGCTCCATTCCTTTCGGCGGACGAACCGATTGCGCGGCCTCTTCGGGAAACGGTAGGTTCATCGGACCGAACTCGCTGCCGAAGAAGCCGCCGGTCGTGAAGGCTTTAAGTTCTTCTTGTTCGCCGACCCCTTCCAATCGCTGTCCGATGTTAATGAACGGCGGCAAGACCGGGTTGCGCGGACCGAGCACCTTGGCGATCCATGCGCCGATGTGCGGACAGGCGACGGTTTGCGGCGGCACGTAGCCGGTGTGCCAATGGTATTGATGGCGCGAGTGGAGGATGTTGCCGAGGTCGGGCTGCTGGTGCGAGCGAATCAGGGTCGCGCGGTCCATCACTTGGGCGATGTGCTCCAAGCCCGCGGTGAGCTTGATGTCGTCGACCACGGTGTCGATCGCCGGGAACGTGCTCAAGACATCCTTCACCGGTGTGCCCGGCTTGAACGGCGAATAGCGCTTCGGGTCGAACGTGTCGGGCGCGGCCATGCCGCCCCCCATCCAAAGCAAAATACAAGCATCGGCCGTCGGCTTAGGATGCACGACCTTGTGTCCGCCGGCTGCGGCTTGCAGCAAGCGCGGCTCTCCGAGCGCGAGCGTGCCGAGCGCGGCGGCGCTAAGCTGCTTGAGATAATCGCGGCGCGTCGCGAGTTCTTCGTAGCGCGCCGTTTGTTTCGGATTCAAGGCCATCGAGTCGGCTCCGCTTGGTTAGTCGCCGGTGGATTTCATTATCGCACCAACTGAAACTCCGGCAACATCAGCACGGCCCAGAGCAAGTCTTCTACGTTGCGCGCCGTCGGCTCCGAGCCGAGTATGTCCCGCGCTACGGCTAGTTCGTCCGTCGACGGCGTGCGGGCCAGCGCAGCGCGGAAGATCGCGACGACGAGGTCGGCCGGCTTGCCCGGATGCGCCGCGAGGATTTTCGGCGCTCCGACCGTGAGCGCTTTGGCGAGCGTTTCGCCGTTCGAGAGATCGATCGCTTCGAGCGTGGTTAGCTCGGCGGGGCGCACGCTGACGATCTGGTCGCGATTCGGGCGACCGAGCGAGCGCATTAAGAAGTCGCTTTTGACGAGAGAGGCGCGAACCGGTTGCTCGACCTTGAGCGACCCGCGCACCAGGCCCGAACGCAACGCTTCTTGCAGCGCTAAAGCCCATTCGGGCGCGGGCGGATGCGCAACCGGCTGCCAGCGCGGTTCCGTCGACTTCGCCGGTTCACCCGGCTTCGCGCTCGCCGTTTCCACGACGACTTGCCCGTTGCGGTCGGGCTTGTAGGGCGTCGATTGCCAGAGATCGTCGGTGGCGAAACGCATCAGCGAGCCATCAGCGAGCATGATACGCGCTTCCAAGAATGCCGAACTACCGTTCGATGCTTGCCGACCGGGAGAAATGGTAAGCAAGAATTCGTTCGCACCTGCGCGCAGCTGGGGCGTGATCGTCGTCGGCTGGCTTACGCTGCGGGCCGTGCCGACGGCCGCTTGCTTGCGATTGACGAGCAGCGAGTAGCCATCGGCCGCGACGATGACGACCGTTCCTTGCAGCGGCGCCTTCGGCAGCGTGAGGGTGCCGCGAAACGTATGGTCGGCGGATTGTTTATCTGCCGAAGCATGCGGCGCGATCCACTTGCCGGAGAGGATCTCCGCGGCCACGGCCGACGGTTCGGCTTTACCGCGCAAGAGCGGAGCATCGAACTTCGTCGGAGCACCGGCGGTGAGTTGCCAAACGCCGTCGACGAATTGCTCGGCCGTCATCCGTTTCGCGCGCGGCCCTGCATACACGTAGCTGCGCTCGTCGGCATCGTCGCCGATAATCTCGACACGGCTTTGATACGCCTCGGACGTGGCGATCAACAGCAGCGTTTGTTTGAGGTCGTATCGCTCGGCGGCCAAATGCGCCGCAAGGAAGTCGAGCAGATCGGAGTTCCACGGTTCGGTCTGCATCGCGTCGACCGGATGCACGATGCCGCGTCCCATCAAGCGATGCCAGAAACGATTGACGAGCGTGCGCGTGAAGCGGCCGTTTTCCGGATGCGTCAGTAAGGCCGCAAGCTGCTTTATGCGCTCGGGCCGTGGCGCGCCGGCGTCGATCTGCCCGAGTTCGGGAAAGAGCCATGCCGCCTTCGCTTGCTTGCCGATCGGTTTATCGCAGCGATGGATCTCGAGCGGCGTCGAAGCGTAGACCGCGGCCAGTCCGTAGGCTTCGTCGAGCTTCCAACGATCGATGAAGCTGTCGTGGCAGGAGGCGCATTTCAAGTTGATGCCGAGGAACGTCTGACCGACGCTCTGCGCGAATTGGATCTCGACGGTTTGGCCCGCGCTGACGTCGCCGCGCCACCGAATGCCGTCGGCGAAGCCGGCGCTGTCGGGAGTCGGCGGGTCGACAAGCTCGCGCGCCAAGCGATCGTAGGGGATGTTCATCGCAAGCGCGTCGTAAAGCCAACGGCTGATTTGCTTCCGGCCGCCGGTGATGAAGCCGGTGCCGGTATAATCGTTACGCAGCAGATCGTTCCAAAACGTCAGCCAATGCTCGGCGTAAGCGACGTCGTCGGCTAGGAGCGCGCGAATAAACTTCGTACGCTTGTCCGGGCTCGTATCCGCAAGAAAAGCGTCGAGTTGTTTCGTCGTCGGCAACAGCCCGACGAGGTCGAGGCTCGCGCGGCGCGCGAACGTGGCGTCGTCGATCGGTGCGGGGCGCGGGAGCTTGCGCCGGGCGAGATAGTCGTCGAGTAGGCGGTCGATCGGATTCGTCCGCCCTGCCATCGCCGGCGGCAACGCGACCTTGCGCGGCCTGAGCGGCGGCTCGTAAGCGGGACGAACGAAGACGAAATCTTCGTCCCAAACCAGACCTTGATCGATCCAAGTCTTCAGCAGCGCAATCTTCGCGGCCGGTACCGGCTTTTCCGGAGCAGGGGGCATGTGCCGGTCGGCGTCGTCGGTCGTGAGTCGACGAATCAACTCGCTCGCGTTGCTTTTGCCGCCGCCGTTTTTATCCAACGCCACGACCGGCCCGTTCTCACCTCCGGCGAGCAGTTCGGCCCGACTATTGAGCGAGAAGCCCCCTTGTTTCTTGTCGCCGGTGTGGCACTTCACGCAATGCTCGCGGAAAATCGGTGCGATCTCATGCGCGAAGTCGAGCTTCGCGGGTTTGCCGAGCGCGTCGTCGGCCGCGCGGAGCGGCGCGGCCGACGACATGAGCGCGAGCAAACCTAACAGCGCGAGCCGGCAAAGACGGAGCGACATAGATCGCCGAAGCATCGTCGTTCGCTCCTCGTTACGGTCGCGGTGAAAGGTCGGCGTTCCTTCTTGGTTACTTCTTCTCAGCGGCTTTCGCACGCTGTTCGAGATACGCTTTTTCCTTCGCCTTCATGGCGTCGGGAATCGCGGCCGGCGCATAGTCGCTCGAAGCGACGACCTTCTCATCGGCCGGGATCGTGCGAAGCTTGATACCGCGATACCAGACCGGGTCGCCGTGGTCTTGCAAGTTGAGATTGGCGCCGCGCGACGGCAGGTCGCCGCCGCGGATCTTCAAGATCTCGACTTCCTTGGCCCACTTCGGATCGGCGTAGTCGATATCGACGACCGCTTTGCCGTTGAGCCAATGTTGGATGACGGTCCCTTTGCAAACGATGCGGCCTTCGTTCCATTCGCCGACCGGCTTGGTGTTGTCTACCGACGGAGCGAAACCGAAGTAGATCGACGCGGCGCTGGTGCGAGGGTTCTTGCCGTCGTTGTGAACGGCGTTGTCGAGAACCTGATATTCATATTGACCGGGACGATAGTAAACGCCCGAGTTGCTCCCCTTGGCGACCTTCCATTGGAAGCGGAGCTCGAAATCATCGGGCATCTTTTGCTTCGTATAGGTCAGGCTCCCCCCTTTTCCTTCGCGCGTGACGACACCGTCGGCGACCTTCCAATTGCCGCTTTGATCCCAACCCTCGAGCGTCTTGCCGTCGAAGATCGCCGCGAAGCCGGCTTTGGTTTCGGCCTCGGTGAGGGTGTTGGGATCGTCGGCGAAGACGCTCTGCGAAACGAGCGAGGCGCAGAGCGCGAAAGCGGCGGGTAAAGCGAGAAAGAGGCGGCGATTCATATTAGATCCTTCAGAAGTTAAAGTAAGTCTTTTCGACGGAGCGGGCGTTGTCCCGGCGACTGAACGCGTAAAATCCGAACTTGCATCATGTCTTCGTCGATCGCGTAGAAGATTTGATAGGTATTGCCCTGGGAGGTGCCGAACGGAAAGCAACGAACTCGAATTCCCAGCCGGCGACTATACGGGCTCGGCGGAAACATATCCGCCGATCGACGAAGCTCGGTGTAAGCACTTATATAGGCGTCGTGCCAGTGTCGAGCACCTTGGGGCGAGCGCGTCGTTAACCATTCAAGAATTCCATCGATATCTTCGCGCGCTCGACGCAGGATAGCAACGTCGTATTTCATGCGCGCTTCGGGCTCGGTTTCAAACCGAACTTTCGTTCGAGTTCGATGAGATGCTCATCGAAGGGCATTCCCTTGTCTCCCGCGGCAAGATCGTCGAGCGCTTCCTGAATCATCGCGACGACTTCTTCCGATTCTTCCTCCGACGGTTCGGGCGGGTGCGCGGCCCACCATTGTTCGAGCGCTTCCTCCAGCGACAATTTCGCTCCGGCTTGCAACTGAGCGTTCGCGAATTGCACGAACGCGCTTAGATCGCCTGAGTTGTCCGTTGCCATGACGCGCCTCTACCGGATGTCTTTTCGATACCTGCCGCCCGTGTCGCCCGCTCTCGCCGAGTATACCAAACCACCCGCACCAAGCTATTTCTTCGGGATGAAGTTCAGCGTGTAATACGCTTCGGAATGCAGCAGCGGTAGACCGCGCTCGGAGCGGATGCCGGCGGATTTCAGCTCATGCACATGACCCGGCACGAGCGCATCTACCGTGAGTTGCACGCTCAGGCCGTCGGCCGCGACAGTCGCTGCCGTGATCTTCGGCTGCGTTTGGTCGACTTCCGGACTGCCGTACGACGATTGATAGATGTACGTGTAGGTCTGCAAGGCGTACGACTTCAAATCGGCCGTCGTCTTCGGGTCGACCGGCTCCGTGAAGCGGAGCGTGAAGCCGTCGGGCTCGGCGTGCATCGTGTGGATTTCGAAGGGAACTTCGCCGGTCCATTCGAGCCGCTCTAAGGAGAACGGCGCCGTGCCGCGCGAGCCCCAGCCGCGGTTGGTGCCGCCGACGAACATCGTGCCGCGGTCGTCGAACTTCAGCGCGAGGTTGCCCGAGCCGAAGCCTTGGCGAAAGGGGAAGCAGGCTCCTTGATAGTGCCCGTCGACTTTTTCGAGCGCGACGCGCATGAGCGTGCTGTGCGATTGATCGGCGACGAAAAGCTGTTCGCTGAACGGCCCGAACTTTCCTTTCGACAGATCGCAAGCGATGCCGCTCGCCGATTGGCCCATCTTCGGATAAGGGAACCAGCAAGACGGCGGGACGAGTTCGGGAATCTTCGCCAGCTCCGCGGCCCAACGACTGCCGCTCTGCGGCTCTTGCGGCCGCTTGCCCATGTTCGGCGCTTGGTCGTACCAAGAGAAGCCGCCCGGATGCCCGACGAACTTCCCCGGCACGAGATGCTTGAGCACGCAGGCGCCGTTCCACGGGCCTTGGTTGTCGGTATAGAACATGTCGCCTGCGGCGTTCATGCCGAGGCCTCCGGGCGAGCGCAGGCCGCTCGTCGTCGGAATCACTTTCCCCTCGGGCGTGATACGCAGAGCCCAGCCGCGAAACTTGTTCGAGCTGTTGAACGAGCCGGTAAGACAGAGCGCGACCCAGAGGTTGCCGTCGCGATCGAACTCGCTGCCGAAGGCATATTCGTGGTAGTCGCCGTTGATCTCCCAGCCATCGGCGAGGGTCTCGAACACGTCGGCGCGGTCGTCGCCGTCGGTGTCGCGCAGCTTCGTCACTTCGCCGCGCTGCGTGGCGTAGAGAGCGCCGTCGCGATAGGCGAGCCCGAGCACTTCGTGAAGCCCGGACGCGAAGAGTGTGTATTTCAGTTTGTCGGCTGCCGGCGGATTGCTCCAGGCGCCGTCGACGAGATAGATGTCGCCGCGGCGGGTCGAGAATGCGATCCGCTCCTTCGGCAACAACTGGATCGCGCCGATTTCGAGTACACGATCTTTCGGCAGCGGCAGGCCAACGATCCGATAGTAGTCGGCCTCGACCGGCGGCTTGCCGGTAGTCGATACCGGCTCGGCGGCAAGCAACGTCGATCCTTGCCATCCGACGACGGACAACAACATGGCGATAAGATAACGATTCATATTTAAGTACCAGCCGTTCAAGGCAAGCGATATTCGGGGTAGTCGGACTTCAAAGAGAAACGATGCAAGCGATGCGGCGGGCATTACCAAACAAGCTCTTGTTCCACCAACGCTCGTCCGTCGGCGAATGATACCGGCACGAGCAATTCTTGGCCTTGCGGACCGGAGCGAACGACCGGCTCCGCTTGGCCCGAGCGGACCCGGACGCGCCACAGGCCGTCGATCTCGTACCAGCCGTCGGTTGCGGCAGCGATCTGCTTCGCGGCGACCGCGCGGAACCAAAGCTGCGAGTCTTTCACCGTGTCGGCCTTAAGCGCGATCTTGCGACTGAACGTCGTTTGCTTACCGGCTTTGACCGGCGTGATCGTGTCTTCAACGTGGACGTCACCTAGATCGTAGAGGAAGGTCGGTCGACGGTTTTCGCCGAGCCGATACCCGCGGAAGTGCTGATCGAGTTCTTTCGGCGTTGCGGTCGGCCACGGCTGTTGCGTGGTTTCGAGACGCGCGAACGCGACTCCCGTAGGAAGTTGAATTACGTCGTCGCCGAGCGGACCTTGGAAACCCTGGCCGCGGCCGGTCCAATGCTTCGCGGCATCGACGAACGCGCCGTGCCACATCGAGGCGAGTCGCAATCCGCCGGCGTCGAATGCGAGGTTTGCTTTCTCGGGATAGCCGACGCCGATGGCACGCGGGCCGACCCCTTCGATGAAGTTGCGATAGATGATCGCTTCCTTATCCGCGATCAGCTCGATCGGTTGCCCGCCGACGCCGAACGGAATGGCTGCTTTCTCGCCGTCGTTCAGAAACAGCCACATCGCGGCAAGTTGCTTTTCGGCGTTGCCGCCGAGAGTTTCCTTCAACGGGCTTTGGCCGTTGACGAAAATGGTCGGCATGCGGGTGCCGGGCCGAAGCGATTGCGGATCGCGCACGTACTTCGCAAACCATTCGGGCCGAACTCGGCGCGTGAGGATCGTCATGTCGATCCCTTGGATCCCTTCGGCCTTCTGCTTGTTGAACTGATGACACTTTACGCAGCCGAAACCTTTCGTGCCGATGAGCGCTCGGCCATCGGCTTTCGCGCGATACTCCGGGCCCTCGAGCACGGCGAGCTTATCGTTGAGCGGCGCATCGAGTTCTTGCAACACGCCTGCCAGCTTGCCGACGTTCGTTCCGCCGAAATTCGGCATCACGGTTCGCATGTAAGGACGATCTTTCGAGCCGCGCTCCAGCACCTGCTTCAAATACGCATCGGCCAGTTTCGCACCAACCCCATCGAGCCGCGGCGGCAGCCGGCCTTCGTCTCCCATCTCGGGCGTCGTGCCGACGAACAGCGGGCTCAACAGCTCGGAAGTCGGATCGCGATCCGGGATGCCGTCGTCGTTGAGGTCGACCGTCTTATTCGGATCGACGCCGCCGAGGCCGTCGCGCTGGTGGCAAGCATAGCAATTGAATGCGGCGAACGAACTTTCGGCGCGCTGCTTGGCCGTTGGTTTCGCCTTCATCTTCCCAGCGCTCTGCGCCCACTCCAGCGACGCCGTGAGCGCGCTGCGCTGAGCGGCGGTTAGGCTATAGCGCGGGATCGTTTGTAGAGGGTCGGTAACGGGTTCCTCGGCGAGGCACCCACGCCCGTCGCGCAATTCGGCGAATTGCCGTATCGGCTCCTTCGCTGCCAACGTCTCTTTGCCTTGCTTCAATTCGTGGCACGAGGCGCAGCCGGTCGAAACGAACAGTTTCTTGCCGAGCGCGGCGAGTTGCGGATCGACTTGGAACGCCGAATCGACCTTTTTCGCCGGCTCCGATGTCAGCGTAACGACGCTCGCGAGGCTGCGCCAAGGGTCGTTGCCGGAGCTTCTTAACACGACGTTCAACACCGCGTCGCCGCCGGCGTCGAAGTAGTCGACGACGACTCGATGCACGCCGGCTTTCAACGTCGACTTTCCCTCTTTATCGCCGACCGGGTGGATGCCGTCGGCATCGACGACCGTCGTACCGTCGATCGAGAGCCGCGAGCCGTCGTCGGAAGAGAGACGAAACGTATAGGTCGCGTCTTTCTCCAAGCGGAGGAAACCTTCGAAGCGCAGGCCGAAGTTGTTCTTGCGCTTCGCCACGCCGACGTCGAGCCCGGCCGAGATGCCTGTCTCGTTCGGCTTCATGGTCTCGAAGTTCGGCAGCCGTTCCCAGCGCCCTTCGTAGAAGGAATACCGGAAGTTCGGTTCGCCGCGCACATCTTTCAAGAAATACGATGCGATGTCGTTCGCCTCGGGCTCCGTAAGATTCAGCGACGGCATCCGGCCCGAGCTGCGCACCTTGAGCGGATCGCGCAGAAAATCGGCGAGCGACTTGAGCGTGTACTTTGCGTCGACCTTCGGCAGCGGCACGGCGAACGGAACCGGCTTCGCATCGGCCTTCTGTGAATTGTGACAAGCCGCACAGCCGACTTCGTGGAACAGTTGCTCGCCGCGCTTCACGGCCCCTTGGTCGATGTTCGCATCGTGGAGCGTTTGCGTCGTCGTCGAAGCCAGGAAGTGAACAAGCGCTTCGACACTCTTCGCCTTCTCTTCGAGCGGCAGAGTCGCAAGCATGTCGGGCATCGTCGTGCCGGGCTTCGCTTGATGCGGGTTGGCGAGCAACGCGCGAATCCATTCGGGTCGAACCCGATTGCCGACGTCGCTCAAGACCGGTGCTTTCTTGGCATGGACGAAGTCGGCGAGTGCGCGGTCGAGTTGATGGCAACTCGTGCAATTCAGTTCTCCCGCCAGTAAAAGGCCGCCGGCGGCGAGATCGGTTTTCTTCGCTTGGTAAAGCCGCTCGTAAGAGGCGATTACCGGCGTGGCGATCGACGTCGGCGCGGGAGACTTCGCGGTAGGTGCGGCCGCGAGCGTGGCGACGACCAAGAGCAAGGCTGAGTTCATGCGTGGGGTTCGGCCGATGAGCAGGAAGGAAAAATCAAGCGGGAGCGGCGGCCGTAAGGGAAACGAACGCGACGCTGCCGGCGGGGGAATCGCGGGGAGGAACATCACTTTAATCGGTGCGCCGGCCCGGCGACAGACCCTACCTGAGGCGGCCGAAATACGTCGCCGGAGGTGAGTTCATGTCGCTCGGCGATTGCGCGTCGGCCGTTTGACGACGCTCTCGGCGGCGACTATTCTCGCGGGAGTTTCGCTGCTCCGAAGTTCGCACATAGCTTCGCATTCCGCTTCTATCGTCCGGAGAAAATCGTCATGTTCGCACGCCTCGGCCTACTACTGATCACGGCGCTCACGCTCGCCGCTTCCGCTGCGACCGTTCGCGCAGCGGATCCCGAAGAGGGATTCATTTGGATGTTCGACGGTAAGTCGCTCGAAGGTTGGGACGGCGATCCGAAATTCTGGAGCGTCGGCGACGGCGGAGCGATCACCGGCCGCACGACTGCGGAGAACCCGACTAAAGGAAACACGTTCCTGATCTATCGCAAGGCCGAAGTCGCCGACTTCGAGTTCCGTTGCGAATTCAAAATCATCGGCGGCAACTCCGGCATTCAATATAGGAGCGAAGAAGTCGCGAAGTGGGTCATCAAGGGATACCAAGCCGACTTCGACGCCGGCGGCGGATGGACCGGGTCGCTCTATGAAGAGAAGGGGCGCGGCATTCTCGCCAAGCGCGGCAACAAGGTCTTGGTTCCTGCCGGCGGCAAACCGGAGAACAAAGAATCGATCGTGACCGAGAAGGAAGTCGTCGATTCGGTGAAGAAGGAAGATTGGAATTCCTACACGATCCTCGCCGAAGGAAACCATCTGATCCAAAAGGTCAACGGCATCACGACCGTCGATCTCGTCGATGAAGACGATAAGGCCGGCAAGAAGTCGGGCCTGCTCGCGTTGCAATTGCACGCCGGCCCGCCGATGACCGTCGAGTTCCGCAACATTCGGATTCGCCACATCAAATCCGCCAAGCCGGTAGAGAAAGTCTCGAAGCGCCTCGCTCCGCCTGCGGGCGAAGGAAAGAAGATCGTCTTCGTCGCCGGCAAGCCGAGCCACGGCTACGGGGCGCACGAACACAACGCGGGCTGCATTCTCCTCGCGAAGGAACTCGAGAAGGCGTTGCCGAATTATAAGACGGTCGTCTATCGCAACGGCTGGCCGACCGAAGCCGGCGCCTTCGACGGTGCCAACGCAATCATCATGTATTGCGACGGCGGTGGCGGACACATGGTGAACGCCCACTTGGAAGAAGTCGACGCGCTGGCGAAGAAGGGGGTCGGCATCGTTTGCATCCATTACGGCGTCGAAGTCCCGGCCGATCCGGCAGGGAAGAAGTTCTTGGAATGGATCGGCGGTTACTTCGAGGCCAATTGGTCGGTCAATCCTCACTGGACTCCGAAGTTCGACAAGCTGCCCGAGCACGCGATCACGCGCGGCGTGAAACCGTTTTCGATCAACGACGAATGGTATTACCACATGCGCTTTCGCCCCGAGCTGCAAGGGGTGACGCCGATCCTCTCGGCGCTGCCGGGCCCGGACACGTTGACGCGCCCCGATGGTGCGCATAGCGGCAACCCGAACGTTCGTAAGGCGGTCGCGGCCGGCGAGATTCAGCACATGGCTTGGGCTTCGGAAAACGCCGGCGGCGGTCGCGGCTTCGGCTTCACCGGCGGTCACGATCATTGGAACTGGGGCTGTCCCGACTTCTTGAAGATCGTGCTCAATGCGATCGTTTGGACCGCGCACGGCGAAGTGCCGGCGGAAGGGGTCGTCGCGCCGACGGTGACGCTCGCCGAGCTTGAGAAAAACCAAGACTATCCGGCTCCCGCCAACTTCAATCGCGAGACGGTGATCAAGAAGATCAACGCTGCCGGCGGCAAAGCCGACGGGGAATAATTTCGCGCAACGTGGTTCGCAACATCGCATCTGCACGTTGTCGGCGTGCGCGTGCGCAGCGGATCGTCATGCGTTGCCGGCATGCGCCGAGAATTATTCTCGGCGGTGTTTTAAAACGGCCTTGACCCTCGCCGGACCTTCTCCTATTCTCCCGCCGCACGTTCGGACATGGCAACGACGCGAGTCGCGGCCGGGTTCGAGCGAGAGCGGTACGAAGCGGATATCCGCGCGATAGGGTCTGCACCGGAAGCGGCTTGCTCAGCGAGTTCGGTTCTGCGGACCACGGAGAGGTTCGTTCGGCAAGGATGCCGTCCGAAAGCTCCGGCATCGCGTCATCTCGTATCGCGGGGCGTCCAATCGCTCCCGGAAAGATCGGCGTCCTTCGCCCCCCTGGGACCCGTCTTTCCGGGAGTTTTTTTGCGCGCATGGATCTACTGATGTAAGCGTTGCAAGTCGCGGCGGTGCGAAGTTAGCGCACCGTCTTATGCGGAGCGAGTAGCGGGGCTGCCGCGCTCGGCGCGATCACCACATCGTTCGGGCCGATTCCTGCGCCGACGAAGCCCGAGTGGTTCGAGAAGAGGTCGTCGCCGAGATCGCGACGTCGGCAACAATTCAGGAACAGCGCGTGGCCGTCTTCGAAGAAGACGTTCTGGCCGCCGCAGCCGTGGTTCAAACTTCCCAACGCGTGATCTTGCGGGGCGTCGGCCAAGAGCGCGAAGTGGGGCCGACTTTGATTGCGGACGAAATGGTAGCTGCCGTCTTCGACGTAGCCCAGAGCGTAGCCGTAGCTACCTCCCATCTTCGCTGTCAATTTGTCGAGCGCTGCCGAATCGGCATGCTCCAATTCGTCGAGCGTCGGAATGTTCTCGAACTGGGCGCAAGCCCGAGCTTGTCCCGGACAAACGACATCGCTCGCATCCATGAGCAGCCGCGCTTGCTGCAAGCGAGGAGCATAAACGCCGGCATGCGCCAGAGGGCCCGAGTGGGGAACTTCGGGGAATAGATCGCCGTGCGTGCGACTGTAGTCGATCAGAGCCATCCCTACGCGATGCAGTTTATCGCGGCAAGCGACGACGCGCGACTGATACCGCATCGACGCCAAGGCGGGAAAGAAGAGCAGCGAGGCAGCGACGACGATTCCCGCCGTCACAGTCGCATCGGCCCAACCCCAACGCCGCGCGGGGGGAGCGGTAAGATCGACGGGCTGAGAAGCCTCGTAGCGCTTCCGCAGAGACATGAGAGAAGCAGCATCTTCGGACGGAACCGCTTCTTCGTAGCGCGACGAATTCTTTTCCACGACGTCCGCTAGACCCGAAATCCATTCACAAGTTCGCTTAGCGAGACCCTCGGGTGGGTCGTAGCTCGCGGTTGTCCCATCGATCGGTTCTAAACTTCGCCGGAGCAGTTCTAAGTCGCGGCGAAGTTCGGGGTCGATCGAGAGTCGGCGTTCTAGTTCGCGTTCCTCGTCAGGCTCCAATGCTCTCAGCAAGTAGCCCAGCAATTTGTCGCGCATCGAACTTCTCGCGGATTACGATAGGTGGGCCTCTTGGAAGGCCTCGTTGAGCTTGAGCACTGCCGTGTGCAAGCGGCTCTTGACGGTGCCGACCGGCACGTTCAACCGATCGGCGGCTTCCCGATACTTGAGTCCCTGGTAGTAGATCATATTCACGGCTGAGCGCAACTGCTCCGGCAGTTCGCCGACGGCACCGCGCACCCACTCTTCCCGCTCGCCCGACTCGAGGTTGGCTTGCGGAGCGGCCTCGCGGCTTTCCAGCAAGTTCAACAGCGAGCCCACATCGTCGTCGGCGTTTTCGCGCTCGCGTCGGTCCAAGCTTACCAACTTGTGGCGCTTCGTGCGGCGCTGAAGGTCGATCGCTTGATTCGTCGCAATCGTATACAGCCACGGACGAACCTTACGATCGGCTTCGAACTGCTTGCACTTCAAGTGGACTTGGAGAAAAGTCGCTTGAAAGGCATCTTCCGCCGCCGCTTGATCGTTCAAGAATCGGCGAAGGTAGCTGTACAGTTCGCGCTCGTAGCGATGGACAAGCTGGTCGAAGGCCGCGCGGTTACCGGCATCGCGATACGATGCCAGCAATTCCTCATCGGTCCATTCTCCCAGCGTCCGAGCCGATACGCGAGCGATTCGTTGCAGGGGCAGTGTTGCTGTAACCATATACGTGCCGTTTAAGGGAATAGTTCTCGACAACCACGTCGACGCTATTACCTCTCCTAAAAGCTTGCGATTCGTACTTCGTCGTCGACCGGAACCCGTTGCGAGAGGCCTCGATGCCTCTTTGGCAGGTACCACGCCCGGTCGGCGGGGCGAATGATACCTTCTAATGCAACCGATATGCCGAACCTGTCGTCAAAGCGGTGAATGCGTGTGCAGTACACGGCACAATCGGCGCAAAACGTATATGTAGAAGCTAGTTGCGACGAATGAAATTTTTTGGTCCGAGTTCCAACTACGGCAGGATTGTAAAAACGGCCTCCTGAAAATTTTGCTGGCGGTTACATGGGTAAATTGCAGGAAATGTCGCACCTTACGATATTTTCCTTCATTTTCGCTCAGGGTTCTGCCGAGAAGCCGTCGTCCCCCCTTGTTGTGTCAATATGACGACAGGATGGCTCAAAGTGAGACGGCGAGTTCCCGCCGGCTAAGTGGCCGGTATGGAATGGCGTATGAAAATAGCGCAGCCGTATGAAATTGAAACTCCGAGCCGCAACTCATCGAAGCGTTCTCGGATTGAGATTGTTACGCCTCGCTCCGCGCTCTTGGTTCTTATTCATTACCGCGGTGTTGCCCTTCGCATAAACGAATTTTGTCGGGCATTGAAAGCGCGACTACTCCTAACGAGAATGTGGCGAGAGCCCTGATTTTTCGTCTCCGTGTCGTCGCCCCCACTAGGATCGCGCATGCGCCTGGCCGTTCTCGCGCGAATTCCTCGCTTCGTTATCGTTTCTCTCTTCGCTCTCGGGTGTGCGGCGGTCGCGTTGCGTTCGTTCGCGCAAGATCCGAAGAAGCCCGTCGCGGTAGTTCCGAAGCCGGCGGCGACTCCGATAGCGCCGCCGAAGCCGAGTGCGACGGCGACTCCGACAGCTTCGCCGACCGGCACGAAACCGGCGCCTGCACCGAGCTCCGTCGTTGCTTCGTATGCAGCGCAGCGAGATTTTCTCGCCAAGCATACGAAGGTGCTCGAGCTCACCGATGGGCGCGGCGCGCATGTCGCCATCTGCCCGGAGTGGCAAGGTCGGGTCATGACGTCGAGTTGCGAAGGCCCTGAGGGGCCCGGCTTCGGTTGGCTCAACGAGCCGTTTATTCGCGCCGGCAAGTTGGATGCACACTTCAACAACTACGGCGGCGAAGATCGTTTCTGGCTCGGACCCGAGGCCGGGCAATTCGGACTCTGGTTTGCGCCGGGAAAGAAACAGACGCTCGCCGATTGGTTCACGCCTGCCACGCTCAACGCCGGGCCGTTCGCCGTCTCGCAACAGACCGAGGCCTCGTTCTATCACATGACGCGCGGCGTGCAGTTGCAGAACGCTAAGGGGACGCGGTTCGATCTCGCCGTGGCCCGCGATGTTCGTTTGTTGTCGGCTTATCACTTCGGCGAGTTTTTCGGCGCCCCCGCCGCGAAGCTCGCCGCCGACGGCAAGCTGAAGCTCGTCGGCTTCGAATCGCGCAACGTCGTTACGAACAAAGCGAAGCCGCTCGCAGCCGCCGAAGGCTTGGTATCGATTTGGACGTTGGGTATGTTTCCTCCCGGCCCACAGACGGCGCTGATCGTTCCTTATCGCTCCGACGCCGATGCCGCGAAGGAAGCGGCGCTGGGGCCGATCGTCAACACCGATTACTTCGGCAAGATTCCTCCGGAGCGGCTGCTCGTCTTGCCGAAGGCGATTCTATTTCGAGGCGACGGCACGTTTCGCGCGAAGCTCGGTGTGTCTACGCGCCGCGCGGTGCCGTACATGGGGGCGATCGACTTCGCCTCGGGCACGTTGACGCTCATTCATTTCACGATGCCGAGCGATCCGGCCGGTGCGAAGTATGTGAACAACCAATGGCAGCTTCCGCAAGCCGAGCCGTTCGTCGGCGACATCGCCAACGTCTACAACGATGGTCCCGCGGAGCCGGGCAAGCCGAGCCTCGGAGGCTTCTACGAGTTGGAGTCGTCGTCGCCGGCGCAAGAGCTCGCCACCGGCCAATCGCTCACCCACCATCATCGAACGTTCCACTTGCGCGGCAACCCGGCCGTTCTCGCCGCCGTGATGAAAGCGGTCCTCGGCATCGATGCCGAAGAAGCGAAACGCTTTCTCGCCGAGAAAGCCAAGTGATCAACGCTAAATGATAAATGAAGAGACGATGTTCGCTCCGACATTTATCATTTAGCATTTATCATTTCCTCTGACCTCCGACCCCTTCTTCAGCCCCATGCTCTCCCGCGTTCTCGAACCCGAAGCGATGGACACGCTTGACGAAGCGCGCGACTACGATGCGATCGATCATCGCGATGTCAATCGACTCTTCGCCGCCGACGTGCTCGCTGCTTTGCAACAGGCAGGACTCTTATCTACGGACCAAGGTTGCCATGTCATCGACATCGGCACCGGCACGGCGCGGATACCGATCGAGCTCGTGCGGCAAGCGCGTGAAGCCGGCGTCGGCCGAGGCTTGATCGTCGCCGCGGTCGATCTCGCGGCCGAGATGCTCGTGGTCGCGAAGGAGAACGTCGCCGCGGCCGGCATGGCCGATGTGATTCGCTTGGAACGACTCGACGTCAAGACGCTGCCGTATCCTGACGAGCGCTTCGCGGCCGTCCTTTCCAACAGCATCGTGCATCACATTCCCGACCCGGCGGAAGCGATCGCCGAAGCGGTTCGCGTCACGCGCCCCGGCGGCTTGCTCTTCTTTCGCGATCTCCGCCGACCTCGCGATGCCGCTGAGCTGGAGCGCTTGGTCACTTTGCACACCGCCGGCTCGAGTCCGACGCAGCGCGAGCTGTTTGCCGCGTCGCTGCGTGCGGCGCTCACCGTCGACGAGATCGGGGAGATCGTCGCTGCGTTGGGATTTCCCGCCGCCGAGGTGCGTGCGACGAGCGACCGGCATTGGACATGGCGTTCGACGAAGCCGTAGAATGCCGGAGTCGGTCGCACGTGGCATACCCGCAGGAATAAGACGATGAAACTCTTTCGGTCGATACGCGCCGTCGCCTCGCTCGCGATTCTCGGCGGCGCGGTATTAGGTTCCTCGTCGAGTTCTACGTTCGGAGCCGACGAAGTGAAGCCGCCGATTCAGACGAAAGCGGCGGAGAAGCCGGCGGGCGAGAAGACCGATCGCGAGCGGATCATCGGCACCTGGATCGTGGCCCGCCTCGGGGGCGGAAGCCTGCCGGAACGTAAGCCGGCCGAGGGAGATTCGATCACGCTGACGATCGAGAACGAGCAGTTCAAGGCCATCGTCATCAACGACGGCAACACGCAGGAAGTCGTCGGGAGCTTTTCGCTCGTCGCCGAAGAGACGCCGAAGCTGCTCGATGCCGTCGTGCAGAACGGAGACAAAGCGATGTCGGTCTACGCGCTCTACGAACTCGAAGAAAAGGTGTTAAAGATTCGCTTCAACGCCGCCACCGGTGAACGCCCCGCCGACTTCAAGACGCCGGTCGAAGGAGGAATGACTTTGATTTTCCATCGGAAAATCAAGTAAACCAGAAACCAAAAACTAGAAACCAGAAAAGCGTTGCCGCGATCTTTCGAGTTTCCCACTCTTTCTTCTAGTTTCAAGTTTCTGCTTTCTAGTCTTCTTCTTACGGCGGCGTCGGGCGCTCGCTCATCAGATACGCCAGCAGGTCGCGCAGTTCGCTCGGCGTCTTCACGACTCCTTGCGGCATCGGCGACAGCGTTGTCGGGGCTCGTTCTTCGATCTCTTTCTTCGCGAGCGTCCGTCGCGAGGCGTCGGGCAGCAGCAACTCTACGCCGTCGGCCGTTTCCGCAACGACGAGCCCTACGAGCGTCAGCCCTCCGTCGGTCGTGAAGCTTTGTGCGCGAAACGGCTCGGCCACTTGCCGGCTCGGCGACAAGACCGATTCGACCAAGTGCGGCACGGTGAAGCGCCGTTTCGCATCGACCAAGCTCGGCGCTCCGGCCCCTTTTTGTTCCGATCCGATCGCGTGGCACTTGGCGCAGCCCAACGTACCGAACAACCGCCGCCCCTCGGTCGCGCTCCCTTGCGTCGCTTCCTTTACCCAATCGAGCGCGAGAAATTCCGGACCGATCGCCTGCGAACCCCCGGCCGCAGCCGCCTCGCGCAACCGCGCGGCGAGCATGCCGGAATCGAGCTTCTCAGCGAGAGAGCCTTCCAACTTTCCGACGGAGCGCAACTCGATCCGCGGCGGCGATGATCCCGACGATGTAGTGGAACTCAGGCCCGTGCGCAACAGAAACTCGTTGCCCCCGGGCTGTAGATCGACGATCCATCCGGCCCCCGCCCGATCTTTCGCAGGCAGACCGTTGAACCACACTTGCGTCGCGGCATCGGTGCCGGTCGTCAACAATGCTCGCTGTCGCGCACCGCTTTGAACGCCGAAGTAATAGTAGTTCAGACCGCCGGCTTCGCCGATGCGCCGCTTCTCCCAAGCTTTGCCCCCGTGCGTCGTCATGAGATCCACCTGCCCTCGCTCCGGCGCGTAGCCCTTCGTAGCGCTTGCTGCATCGTCCGTGATCGGCCCGAAGTGCCACGCCTGCTCGATGTTCATTGCCGGAGCATTTTTCAACGTAGCGAGAATCGCATCGCGGCGCACCTGCTCGATGCGCGGCTCGCTTCGCGAATCTTTCAAGAGCCCCAGAAAGTAGGCGGCTTGCAAACGGACGCGCTCCGAAGGATCTTCGAGTGCTTTCAACAAGAGCGCGAACAGCGCTTCTTGCTCTTCGCTAGGCGGTACGGCCTTCCAGCGCTCGGCCATCGTGTAGCTCCCGATGCGGGCGAAGTCGGCCAGATCGACGACGGCATCGGAGCCGTAGAATTGTTGGTCGCGATGAAACCAGCCGTTCCCCTTGGGGTAGTTGAGCGGCAGCGACTCCGGCGGCGTCTCGTCGTGCGCCGGCACGGTGAGCTTTCGGCCGATCGCCAACACGGCGTTGAGCCGCGTCGGTTCATCGGTGGCTTTGAGTATCGCCGTGAGTTGCGCCGCATCGGCCTTGCCGGCGACGTAGGACACACCGAGCTGCCGTTCATAATCGTCTCTGACGGAGCGGCTGAGAATCTCCGCATTCGTAAGCTCGGGTCCACCCAACGAACAACCGATCGACTTGAAGAAGATGTCGCCGAGCAAGCTCTTCGGCGCGTCGTCGATGCGCGTAACTATCACCAAGTCGCTCGCGCAATAAGGCGCCGCCATGTTGCCGCTCATGTAGAGAGCCGTGACGAACAGTTCGCCGCCGGCGCCGACAGCGAGCCCGACGGGCCGGCAGTTATCGTCTCCTTGCAGGATCGTTTCTTCTTTCGCGGTAAGGGTGGTGCTGCGCGGCTCGAGCTTGTAGCCGGTCACGGAATGGCGATCCCACCGGGCTTGCAACAACCGGCCGCGCACGGTGTCGGGTAGGTATTTGCGATCGTAGTACACCAAGTCGCACGGCACGCCGCGCCCCAAGTCGCACACCGGATCGACCAAGTCGAACCGCTCGGGACTCTTCGACGCCATCCAACCGCGCGGCCAACCGAAGTCGATTCCCGGCACGACGTGCAGCAACTTCGCCGGCGCATATTGATCGGCACGGCTCTCGTGGTCGTTATCGTTAGTGAACAGCTCCCAACCGGAGGCGAACGCCAAACCCACCGGTCCGCGCAAGCCCGTCGCAACGACGTTGACCGCCCCATCCTGCAACGAATACCTCAGCACGGCCCCCTGACCGGTATAAGGAGTCTTCCGCCAAGCGACTTCGGACTTGTTCTTCTCTCCCAACTGACCACTGACCACCGACAACCGACCACTGTCTTTTCCCTGACCTCCGACCCACGCTCCCTGACCCCTCGAGTAATAAACCCAATGTCCCCAATGATCGGGCCGCGTCCAATCGCCGTAGTTGATGAGGGGATCGCCGTGTGTGATGTAGAGATCTCCCTCGGAGCCCCAAGCGAGGCAATGAAAACTGATATGCAGATCGAGCGGGATGCCCCATAGCAAACGCTCGGGCACCAGCCCTTCGCGCGCTACTCGGCCGTTCGGCACTCGGTACAGGGCATTGCATGTCAGAACGAAGAGATCGTCGTCCTTAAACTCCAGACCCATGATGATCGAATGTTTGGGAAACCGCAGGAGCTCACGGCGCGGCTTGAAAGCCTGCTTTCCTTCGCGCTCGAACACGAACACTCCTTCGCGGCCCCCGACGAAGACGTTGCCGTCCTTGTCGGCTTTCACTCCCATATAAACTTGGTCGGGCGAACGATCGACGAGCGTCACCTTCAGCGTCGGGTCGAGCGCTTTAAGATGTACGCCTGCGCTGGGAATCGGTGCGCGTGAGGGTTCACCCGCCGTTTGCGTTAGACGCACGGCATGATTACCGAGCTTCGACGAATCTACGGCCGACGCTTTCACGTCCGCAGTGAATCGCCACAGGCCGACGGTCGTTTCCTCGGCTTTGCCGGTGTCGACCGTAGTTGCCGCCGGGCTCTTCGGCCCAATCGTGCGCAAGCCTTTTGAAATCCGCACGTATTCGAGAGTCCCGTCGCAGCCGATATTCCCTTCGACGACCCGGAGAAACGCGAGCTTCTCCGGCGGCGCATCGCGTTTTGCAGCTGCTTTACGGACGATCGTCTGATCCGCGGCTTGCACGCCGTCGACGAACAGCCGCACGCGCTCCAGCTCGTAGAGCATCGCAATGTCGCGCGGCTTCCCGTCGCAAATGTCGGTCGTCGTGCGGACATGGTCGGGCTGCGCACCCGGAATGTATGCCGTCAACGCGCCGCTCTGGGGCATCGCAAAGAGTTCCCAATGGTCGGGTGATTGCTTCGTGTCGTTGGCGACGAGCACGTTGAAGCTCGACTTGCTTTTCACCGTCCCGCGCAGTTCGACCGTCATCGGCAACTGCCGATACTCAAGCTTCCCGGGAGCAAGATAACCGCCGCCATTCGTGCCCCCGCTCGCTTGCGGCTTCGCGGGATCACTCGCACCGGGAGTCGGAGTGCGCATCTTCGGTTTCACACCGGCCGGCTTGCCTTCGAGTTGCGGCAACAGCCAGTCGAGGCCGTCGAGATTGTCGTGCAGTCGGGCCTCGGCGTCGTCTTGCGTGTGCCCGAGAATGCCGATCGGCCCGCGATAGCCGCTTGCGCGAATGATCTTCAAAAGCTTCAGATCGAGCTCTCCTTGTCCGAGCTGCAGAATCTTTTGTCCCCGTCGATCCCCTTGCGTGTTCATGCCGTTAAGGTTGAGCACCAGCAAGTGCGGAATGATCTTCGGTAAGAATTCCGCGAAGCGCTCGAGCTGATCGTGGCCGTGATGTTGGTTGTAGACGATGCCGACGTTCTTCAACTTCAGCTCGGCGATGATCTCCAACTGGTTCTCCGGTTCGCCGAACCAGCCGCCGTGGTTGTACAGGCCGACTTGCATCCCCTGCGCGGCCGCCGCTTCCGCGATCGGCCGAATGCGGTTCGCCTCCTGCACGACGCGGGCCTTCTGCTCTTCCGGCGAGTTCGTCGCCGAGCCGCCGCCCGTGATCCAAAGTTGCGGCGTGATGCCGTGCTTCTTGCAGATCGCAAGAATGTGCTTCGCTTCTTCGTTGAGCGAACCGGGAAACCACCACGCGTCGAGCGCAATGCCGTGCCGCTTGCAGGCTTCGATTTCGGCATCGAACGTCGGAATGTGTTCGCCCCGATAGTCGTAGGCGAAGTGCTTGAAGCCGAGCTTTTCGAGCATCGCGGCCCGTTGTTCGGGCTCCCGCTTCTTCGCATCGAACGGCACGATGCACCACGCCATAAGATTATCGCGACGGAAAATGTCTTCCTTGTGCGACGATCCGTCGGCCGACGCTTTCGCGGGCGCATTCTGCGCGACGACGCACGGAACTTGCCCGAAGAACAAAAGTGCGAAGATGAAAACAAGGCAGCGTGTAATAGCGGAACGAGTCATAGTGGAACGCATGATGAAATGACGCGTAGGAAGGAGGATCGAAGGGATTCTTAAAGCAATGAGGGGTATTACTTTTCCGGATACAGCTCGGCGAGCACGGCTGCGAGGCGAAGTTCGATATGCGCGGCCATCGCTTTGCGGGCCGCGATCGGTTTACGCGCCGCCAGCGCCGTAAGAATCGTGCGATGCTCTCCGAGTGCCGCTTGCAAGTTGACGTCGCTGCCGGTGAGGCGACAAAAGCAGCGAACGAGTCGTCGATAGCGGGCGATGTCGGCGCGCAGGCGTTCGTTGTCGGCGGCCTCGGCGATGGCGTCGTGGAACGCGAGATCGAAGTCGATCGCTTGCGCATTCCAACTTGGAGTCTTCCGCATCTTCGCCAAGCGAATCGCGACGGCTCGCAGCGCCTTCACCGTTTCGGGAGCGATGCGCATCGCGGCGCGTTCGGCTGCCGCGGCTTCTAATAAGCCGCGCATCGCGTAAATCTCGACGACATCGTTGCGATCCAACTTCACGACGCGCGGCTGACGGTTCGCAGGCTGCTCGACGAGGCCGTCGTGTGCGAGTCGCTGCAGCGCATCGGTGATCGGCGTCCGGCTCACTTGAAATCGTTCGGCGAGTGCGACTGCGCTCAGCTCTTCGCCCGGCGCAATCTGGCCTCGCAGAATCGCTTCTAAGAGGGTTTCGTAAGCCGCGTCGGAAAGAGACGTGCGCTTCAGGGGAAGGGTCTTCATCGGGCTCGATGTCATGCTCGTCCTGCTTTCGAAATCCACATTAGAATAACCAAACGCTTGACCGCGCTCGGCGTGGTGTCGTACACTCGACCTTCACCTGCATGCAGTATGCAGCACGCAGCATAGGCCGCTGAAATCGGAAACGCAAGAAGCATGACTTCGCCTCATTGCTGGACAACCGAACGGTTCACGAACGACGGTCGTCGGCTCAGCTTCTTTCATTCGGCCGAAGCCAACGTCGAAAGCGGCAAGCCGCTCCCGCGTACGGCTGTGGCGATGTTGCACGGCGTGCTGCGGTCTTGGAACGTCTTTCTCCCTCTCACCGCCCATCTTTCGACCCGCTACGATCTGTGGTCGCTCGATCAGCGTGGGCACGGAGCCTCGGATCGAGCCGAGCGCTATCTCGTCGTCGACTACGTCGCAGACGCCGTCGCTTGGTTGCGAGGGACGTTCGGCCGGCAGGGGCGCGTCCGCCCGATCGTGTTGTACGGCCATTCGCTCGGAGCGATGGTCGCCGCCGGGGTGGCCGCGGCCTGCCCGGAGTTGGTGCGCGGCGTGGTGTTGGAAGACCCGCCGTTTCGCACGCTCGGCCCGCATATCGGCGCCACGAATTTTCATAGCTACTTCGAGCAGATCGCGCTGCTCGTGCGCGATCGGCAGGCTTCGTCGACCGTCGCGGGGCTCGCGCGTCGGCTGGCCGAGATCACGTTCGTCGATCCGCAATCCGGTCGCGCACAGCGACTCGGCGACGTGCGAGATGCCGCCTCGTTGCGCTTTTCCGCCGCTGCCCTAATGCACGTCGATCCGCATGTGCTCGATCCGCTCGTCGCCGGCGACTGGCTCGACGGGTACGATGAAGACGCCGTGTTCGACGGTTTGAAATGTCCGGTCTTGCTGCTGCAAGCCGATGCCGCGCTCGGCGGCATGCTCGTCGATGCCGACGTCGAGCGCTTGCGCGCTCGTGCCGCCGACGTAACCCATCTGCGGATGCCGGGCGTCGGGCACATGATGCATTGGCAGCGCACGCAAGAGATCGCCAACTATACGTTCAGCTTCATCGAATCGCTCGACGGAACCACGCCATGAAGATCGCCGCAGGCACCACGGTTATTCGCAACGGCCGGCTCTTCGACGGCACCGGCGCGCCGCCCGTCGCCGATGGCGTAGTCGTGGTCGCGGAAGGACGAATCGCCTACGCGGGCCCTGCGGCGGCGGCACCGCGCACCTCGCCCGATGTTCGTTCTCTCGATGCTCGCGGCGGCACCATCATGCCGGGCTTGGTCGAAGCGCATTTTCATCCGACCTATTTCGACGTCGCGGCGCTCGAAGACCTCGACATCAAATATCCGGTCGAATACGTCACGCTGCTCGCCTCGGCCAACGCGAAGCTTGCCGTGGAGTGCGGCTACACCGCGGCGCGCAGCGGCGGCAGCTTGTTTAACATCGACGTCTGGCTCAAGAAAGCAATCGAGAACGATCTCATCGTCGGACCCAGGCTGGCCTCGAGCGGTCGCGAAATATGCGGAGCCGCCGGCCTGATGGATTGGAATCCCGACTATCGAAAGATCGGCATGGAAGGGCTCGTGCTGATCGTTAATGGTCCGCATGAGGCTCGCGCCGCCGTGCGCAAGCTGGTGAAAGACGGCATCGAGTGGATCAAGACCTATCCGACCGGCGACGCCGCCGCGCCCGACGCGAACGATCACCACACGCTTTGCATGACGTTCGAGGAGATGCACGCCGTCGTCGAAACGGCCCATAATCATGGGCTCAAAGTAACCGGCCATTGCCGCGCAACCGAGGGAATCAAGAACGCGCTGCGCGCCGGCTACGATGCCGTCGAGCATGCCAGCTTCATCGATGACGAAGGCTTAGAACTGTTGTTGAAGCGCGACGTGCCGTGCGTGCCGGCGCTCTATTTCGAGTTGGCGAGCATCGAGCGGGGGCCGGAGTTCGGCATGTCGCAGCGCGTGATCGACGGGCATCGCGAAACGCTTGAAGGAGGGGCCGAGAGTGCGAAGCGCATTCTGCGCGCAGGGGGCCGACTCGGCATGGGGGGCGACTACGGTTTCGCTTGGAATCCTCACGGCGACTACGCGAAGGAGCTCGCCTTCTTCGTCGAATACGTCGGCCTTACGCCGCTGGAAGTGTTGAAGTGCGCGACGAAGACCGGTGCCGAAATTCTCGGCCGTGGTGCGGAGATCGGCACGCTCGAAGCCGGCAAACTCGCCGACATCCTCATCGTCGACGGCGATGTGGTCGGCGACGTTCGCATCTTACAAGACCGATCGAAGATTCTCGCCGTCATGCAAGGCGGAGTCGTCAAAGCGGGAACATTGTCGCGCCCGTCGGCTTAGCGAATCGTGCCTGCCGGAAGATCCAGCACGTGTGCGGCGGCGAAGCCGTTGCCGAACGTTTGGAAGTTCTTCAACGTCCAAACGACTTGCTTGTCGCGCGTGACCTCGAACAATTGCGGCGCGTCGGGGCCGGCGTGGCAGTTGCCGACGATCACGTTGCCGCTGGGCAACACATGCAGCGTCGTGACCCAAGCCAAGCGAATGCCGGGCAGTTCGTCTTGCCCGATACTCCAGACGATTTCCCCTTGCGGCGTCACCTCGATCACGCGGTTGCCGTTGCCGCAGGCGATGAGCGTGTTGCCGTTTTTAAGACGGACCGCGCCGTAGACATCGGTGCCATGTCCTTCCGGACCATGTCCGCCGGAGCGCGGCCGGCCGACAAGGTCGAGCTTATACGTCCAAGCGATCTTGCCCGACGGTTCGTATTCGCGCACCAAGCCCTCGGCTTCTTGGCAGACCAAGTAGTTGCCGTCGGCGAGTTTGCGAACCAAGCGGGTATCTTTATGGGCGTTCGGCTTCTCGCGCGTCAGCGGCATCTCGAAGACGATCTTGCCGGCGGCATCGACTTCGACGATCCGGCCGTTGCCGCTTTCGGCGACCATCGTGCGCCCGTCGGCGAGGCGCTGAAACGCGTGGACTTCGACACGACCGGCGTAGCCGCTCTTCGGCAGCGCTTCGTATTGCCAGGCGATCTCCTTCGCCGGCGTCATCTCGAC